>JAKBHQ010000233.1 GCA_021836665.1 Thermoplasmata archaeon | reverse complement strand
GGATCTTGTCGATCCCGGATCCGAGGGAGGAAGATAATGGCGGTAGACCTACAGACTCGAAAAGAGGAGTCCAGCGTAGCTTCCTCTCGACTGAAGGGGATGTTCAAGGGCAGTCGCGACTCGATGCGCGACCTCTGGATGGGTGGCCTGCTGGTAGTGCTAATTATCGGTTTTGGACTGAAGTCACCAGCCTTTTTTTCTAGGGCTAGCTGGCTGAATACGTCCAACACCGGACTTGAAGTCTTACTGGTGGCCATTGGGGAGACCTTCGTAATCTGCACCGCTGGTATCGACCTTTCGGTGGGGGCCAACCTGGGCTTCTCCTCGATGGTCGGCGCATGGGCGATGACACACTGGTTCACCTTGGGCACTGGTTCAAATATTTTGGTAGTCGTAGTCGGATTTGCGGTAGCGCTTTTGTTCGCCGCACTGCTAGGCGCTCTCAATGGTGCCTTGGTCGCTTGGGCTAACGTCCCACCTTTCGTGGTAACCCTCGGAACCCTCGGCATGGCAACCGGGCTAGCCGATCTATTGAACGGTGGTCAGGAGATATCGGCTATTCCATCCTCAATCGCCAGGATCGGAAATGCCAATATTGCAGGATGGATCCCCGTCCCAGTTGCGATGGGCGCCGTAGTAACGGTCATCCTCGCTTTTGTACTCGCCAAGACGAAGTTTGGCGCCCACACCCTTAGCCTGGGGGATTCGCGTGAAGCGGTAGTTAGGGCTGGGATAAACGACAAGATGCACCTCTTCAAGGTGTACGTCTTGGCGGGACTCCTCGCAGGGATCGCGGGCATTGTCGTCATGGGGAGACTGGGTGCAGCATCGCCTACATCGGGCGCAACTGATAACCTGAGCGCAATTGCTGCGGTGGTTATCGGTGGAACGAGCCTCTTCGGTGGACGAGGTTCGATCCTTGGAAGTGTCTTTGGTACAGGTATCATCGCAGTTTTGCTCACCGGGTTGATAGTGATTAATGTCCCACCATTTTGGCAAGAGGTGGCGGTCGGAGCGGTCTTGATAGCCGCCGTTTACCTAGACCAGATGAGAGGTAAGAAGAGGGCAGTAGCCTAACCGGTCTCTGCTCAGGGCGGAATGTGTGGCCAATTGAAACCAATTGTGGCCACACAAGGTACCAGACGGTAGCCGGGCAGGGCTGCCGATACGAAGGGCGGCTTCGGATTCGAGCGGGCAGAGGCTAAATATGGTCGGTTGTCGCCTCTGGTTGCAATGCGGGTAGGGGATTAGGCGACCTCAGTCGGACACCGCAAGAGTCGAGTCTTGAGTGATGCTAGGGGTGGTTTTCAGGGTGATTCATAGGGATTCAAAATGACCCGTCACTTCTCTCCACTTCACGCGGGAAACCGATTTGAAGCGGATCTCCGAGGCATTGGCCGAGTTGGTTGGCGAGTTGTTCTCTAAGGTGCGACAGGATCTGCATTGATGGGATCAACGTTCGCCCTAAAGGCGCAGATTGTTAAGTTTTGATGGGTTGTGTACTGATTCCGAAGATCGGAGCCTGTGCTTCGGGGGGTGAGGGGTATCGGAGTTGTCGGCCCTTAATCGTCGAGTATCAACGCCAGGACCATTACTAATCGAATCTCAACTAACTGATGGCGCAGGATAACAGGACAAGAGCTAACTGGGCTGGCGGTCAATACTATTCGGGTCGGTCGATCTACAGCAACTGCCCGTGCAGTTACCTGGAGCTGAAATTCTGAGCCAGCCACCTATCGCTGGACTCTCGGCCGTAAGGTTTGAGTCCTACTCGGCCCAGAGGTAGCGTTTTGATTGAGTCGCTTTGAAACCTAGGAGGATGGAGGTGATGTTGCCAAATACGAATCCATCATCGCTAGATCATGTTGCGATGAGGGTCGAGGACATCGATTTTTATGTTCGTTTTTTTAAACGGGTATTCAAAATGGAGGTATCCGCCCTGGAAGGGGATCCCGAGCGACCATCGCAGCTCTGGATTCAAGGCGTGATACAGCTAATTTCAGATCCCGATCATAAGAGAACCGAAGGCCGCCTGGCGCATCTTGCAATTAGGGTCACAGACGTCCAAGCAGCGTTGTACAGAGCGAAAGAGTTCGGGGCGGTAGTTCATGAGAAGGGTCCAAATTGGATCTGTCTTCCCGATGGCTCTGTTTTTGAACTGTTAGAAGGATCCTGAATAGGCGGAGTAGTCATGACGACGGTTGAAGTCACCGTGACAGTATGTCACTGGTGAGTAGACTTCGACGCTAGCTGGTTCTGCAGAACTTGCGCAACAGATAGCCACCCATCTACGGGAAATTCGATATTTGTCATGAAGACAAGAACTTTGGAAGTGTTTTAGGGTTATCGATTTGTACCCTAAGTGAGTTGAAAGGCAATCGACGATGAAAAAAGTGCTGGTAGTCAACGGGCCAAACCTGAATATGCTCGGGAGGCGTGAACCCACCATCTATGGTTCTGAGTCACTGGCGGACGTGGAAAGTCGACTCCGTGCCGTCGCTAATGACCTGGAGGTGAACCTCGATTTCTTCCAATCAAATCATGAAGGCGCAATAATCGACCGATTGCATGAGGCTTTTGGCAACTACGACGGAATAATCATAAATCCTGGTGCCTTCACCCACTATAGCTATGCGATTAGAGATGCCTTTGCGGCCATAAAGATTCCTTTTGTCGAAATCCATATCTCTAATATCCACACACGCGAGACTTTTCGCCACAGCTCTGTGCTAGCCGCTCTTGCAATTGGTCAGATAGCAGGACTCGGAATCTACGGCTATGAGTTGGCCCTCAAGGGATTGATTAACACCCTGGACTCAAGCCATTAGTTAATCGAATCATTAGTTACTCGAATTGTAAGGGGCTCGAGTAGCAGGTGGTTCGAGTTCCTTGGGTCGCTCTATTCCTACGTGCTAGCTAGGTTATTCGAGGTCGAGTGCCTTTAGGTGAGTCACCAGGGAAGCTTGCGCTAGGTTGAGATTCGGATCGCACTTGACGATACTGGGCTGCCAGATTGGAATCTTTGGAGGCGGTGAATACTGGGATTCGAAATGAGACGAATCAAAGTCACCGTGCCCTGGATTACTTGATAGTTGGATGATCGCACGTTGTATAGCGAGGTTGTGGATCTGACGCTCGGTTGGGCTGGTTCGGTCAAGTTCATTTTTTCGTCAGGTGAGTTCCTGACTAGTTTTTGCCATGCTCTATTTGCCGCGGCATCCAGGGTTGCAATACAGATCGCAGGATATTCGTACCGGGAAAGGCCTGCTATTCGGCACAAGAAGATCAAACATCTGGGCGAAGTTTCCGGAGGATATTTCAATTATGTCTAGTCAAGTATGTCTTAACTATGCCAAGTCAATAATGCCAAGTCAATAATGTCGAGGAAGGAAAAGCTAGATGGCAAGTCTGCTCCCACTTAAAGTAGGCGATACCGTATCATTCACTAAAACGATCGCCGAGTCCGATGTCTACCTCTTTGCCGGTATCACTGGAGATTTCAGCCAGATGCATACCAATGAGGAATTCATGAAGTCGACCCCGTATAAAACTCGGATCGTGCACGGAGTCTTGGCATTTGCGCTGGGTTCGACGGCGTCTACGATGATTCAACTTCAGGCCCGGGCTCAAATACCAAGTCTCTCCTATGGATACGACAGGTTGCGCTTTATAAAGCCGGTATATTTCGGCGATACGCTCACGGCTAAGTACACCATTACCGACCTAGACGAGGAGCAATTAAAGACATACGCAAGTGTTGAGATCTTTAACCAACGCGACGAACTGTGCGTCGTTGCAACGCACATTCTTAAGTTCATAGCGCTTGGACAGCAGGCGTAGTCGGTGCCGGAGGGGCTGGTAAGCTCGGTAAATTCGCCTTGAATGGTCCGTCCGACGGAGCATCAAACAGACCTGTTTGCTTATACCAGGGCACCATCATGCTGCCCAATTTGGGGCTAAATTCCCCTGGCCCGGTATTGCCCACTCCTGCGACCTAGTAGATAGTAAAGTTTGCTGGTTCGTGTGTGTCAAAAATAAGTCGGCCTGAAAAGGACCATAGCAGAGGGCCAGCGCCTGGCGATGCTTGGTGTGGTCCCTACAGCAAGTCACTTTGAGAGTCTTAGGCAAGCACCCCTTGTCAGAAAGCGGGTTCCTTTCACTCAAGTTGGCTAGGTGGTCCGATCATCAAGTGGACGGTTTCTACTGGTGACGTCGAGCTAGTTTCGAGAATCAATTAGCGGACGAGCTAATGGAGGAGTGGGTTGCTTCGATTCCAATCGACCCCCCTAGGTCCTGGGTGACGTCCGCGATACGAGGTGCCGCCAAGGTGTTCCCGATGATGAATTGGAAATAAGACATCCGAACGTCTTTCGATCTCTTATGTCGAATAAATCTAAATAAAGTAGGGGTATTCTCCTGCCAATCGAATGATCACCTAGCCGCAGACTCGTTTTGCACCAGTGGGCGTGTCGCTTTACCGGACGAGTACGCAGTTAGTAGATCGCCCTTGTACCGATTGCGTGCTTGAACGATCCTTTTCGTGTTTTACCTATACCTACCCTGCAAGGTGGGTTTTCGGTTCTAACCTGTGATACTCCTGAATAGGGATAAGCAGGCTGAGGTATCTTTCGGCCCTCACGACGGGGTTCAAAACGATGTTGTAGTCAACCCGTCGAGCGTTGACTTGACCAGAGGAATTGAAGTACGGCAATACCTTGTGTCTATAGCGGATCCCACGCAGGGTGGGATCTGAAATGTCATGGTCCCGGTTCAGGGATTAATTCCCTAGTCATTGTGAATTAGTTTCAAAAAAAGATAAAAATCTCTTGTCATCATGTGGTTTTCTTGATAGCTTTCTCATGTTGCATTTGGGTGGGGATGGAGAAAAGCAATGAAGCGGGGGACAGGGGATGGCCATCGCCAAAAGTGGTTATGGCTTCGGCTGATTTCAGCTGTATTCGTACTCTCTTCCGTTTTAGTGGGTTGGTTAGTGATCTCCGGCCCGGCATACGGGTCTCCAGCGACTGCTGCTTCGAGGGACTCGAACGGAAAAGTCCACGAGGTTAGTAGTAGACAACTCGGCGGCCAATACGGAGCTAATACCGACCAAAGTTCAGGAATTGGTTCGACCGATAACAGTTCGCATTCCGATTCGGGCAATACCGCAGTAGGCGCAGACAATCAAGCGGCAATACCAACGCCTTCGATTTCGTCCTTGACTTTTTCTTTGGCGAGTGCTGGAGCAACCGCTCCTCAAACTGTTACTTACACGGAACCGAGTACTTTGGTGCCTTTTAGTTTCCCTTCGGTCTTTTTGTCCCCAACTGCTGGCCGCTTTATGCTTCAAAACAACTGCTCCGGGCTCGTATTGAAGACTGCACAAAAGTGCTCTATCCAGGTGACTTCGGAGCAAGAAAAGACGGGCACGACCTGGGCGACTTTGGAGGTAATTGGATTTCCGTCGCTCGATGTGTCGCTCCGGGAGACCGATGAGGTAATGACCCCAGCACCACCGAGCTCGGTGAGTGCAGTCGCGACCCAAGGAGGCGCTATCGTCTCGGCTGTGATCGCCAGGGCAGAAAATGGCGTTGCACCAGTCACCAGTGTCACTGTTACGCCCCACGACATCACAACTAATACAGTCGGAACTTCAGTCGTTGAGCAGGTGGCAAGCGGTTATGTCGGAACCGTAACCGTATCGGTAACTGGGCTGCCAGCTAACGTCTATGACTTTAGTGTCATTGTGTCGAATAGCTTTGGATCGAGCATTGCTGTTACCACGAACACGGTTACCGTCGTTCCTTTGCCTTCCAGCCCACCGCAGTTGAGCCCACCTCCAGCGCCAACCCCTCCTCCGGATCCCCCGGTAAATGTCCCGGTAGTCACGCCATCTCTAGCTTCAACTGCACCCGCCAGCCCACCGACCACGGTCTCCAAGGTGATTGCGGCACCTATAGTTGCTGCTAGAAGTTCTCAGCCGGTGATCTATTCGTTCGGGCCTACCAGCCAACCAGCTGTGGCTTCCCCCAGCCAGCCACCGTCGTATATCCACATATCCGAGTATTCAATTGGCCCACTCGAACCAGCTGTGCACGGAGCAATAATCTTTTACCTGTCTCAAACTTCAGGTATCCCCGGTTCAATGATTACCCTCCTCGACCGGGCGCTACCCATAGGGTGTGTGCGACCAATGGTACTTTTTGGTAATCAGGTTGTAGCTACTCCTACCCCGGTCGGTGGTTTGCTGCCCAGGTTAAGAATTGCAGTCCCTGGAGACGCCGTCTCTGGCCCCGCGGCGATCACTGTGACCTGTATTGGTGCACCCGCCACCGCTAGGACGGTGGACTTTATGGTCTATGTTCCATCGGTTCACCTAGGCATGCTGTCTACCGCCATATTGTTGCCGTCGCAGATCTCCTTCTCGGCTAAGTCGTTAGCAAAGAGCGCTGCCGTCGCCGCTTTGGCGATTCCGTTCGTCGCGTTCCCGACGGAGTTTCTAAATGCGACCCTAGAGGAGCACGAAGACGACCTCAT
>JAKBHQ010000456.1 GCA_021836665.1 Thermoplasmata archaeon | reverse complement strand
AGCGCGAGTCTTGGTCGACTGTGTACCGGAACGGGCCGCAGCTAATTGCGCCACGACGACTTGGTGCATCAGGTGAATATTCAGAGGTCGGCCAAAAAGCTCTGGATTCAGCTCCACGCTTTCCAGTACCTTCCCAGAAAAGTCCTTGACCTCTGCCTGAGCCGAGCGAAGCTCGACTTCTTTTTTAAAGGTGATCTGCGCCATATCTACTTAGCACCCTTCGCTGCATTACGAATAACGACGGTGCCACCCTTGGGGCCAGGAATAGAACCCTTGATCAGCACCAGCTGACGCTCGGGATCCGCTTGAATCACCTCTAGGTTTTGGGTGGTGACCTTAACGTTTCCGTACTGGCCGGCCATCTTCGTTCCCTTGAAAACCCTTGAAGGTGTAGCACAAGCGCCAATTGAGCCGGGGGCTCTATGGTGCTTGTGGTTACCATGAGAGGCGCCTTGTCCTTTGAAATTATGCCTCTTCATCCCGCCGGAAAAGCCATGTCCCCTGCTGATAGCGGTGACATCTACTATCTCGCCTGGCGAGAAAGTGCTTGCATCAATTTCAGAACCAGGTACAAACCCTTCGGCTGAATCAATTCTCAGTTCCAAAATGGCCTTCCCTGGCTCGACGCCAGCCTTTTGAAACTGACCCAAGTCGGGCTTATTGAGACTTGCCTTACGCTTAAAACCGTAAGTCACCTGCAGTGCAGAATAACCATCTATGTCGTCCGTCTTCGTTCGGAGTACCCTAACGGGTGAAACCTTAACCACAGTTACCGCGACGACTCGATTCTGGTCGTCCCATAACTGGGTCATACCGACCTTTTCGCCCACGATCGCTTTTGAAGCCATCTTCGAAACTTCCTTGCTACATTGTGCGCCGATAATCCGACACACGAATGCTCCGCCTGAAACCAGACGGAGCCTCGAACCTTTTTTGCCGAAAGGTCCCCAAATAAATGGGCACAATCGGACCTAGAGAAAGCCCTAAGCAGTCTAAGCCGGCTAAGAGACTAGCCCTGCCGTCTTATACGTTTTGAATCTTTATCTCTATGTCTACGCCAGCCGGCAAATCTAGCCGCTGAAGGGAGTCGACCGTCTTAGGAGTGTGATCGACTATATCCAAAAGCCTCTTGTGAACCCTCATCTCAAAGTGTTCCCTAGAGTCCTTGTATTTGTGCGGAGACCGGATGACTGTGTAACGGTGCTTCTCCGTCGGTAGTGGCACCGGTCCGATAACACGCGCTTGGGTACGGACTACGGTATCGACGATCTTCCTAGTGGAGGTGTCAATTATCTCGTGATCATAGGCCTTGAGCCTGATCCGTATCTTCTGCCTATTTGTATCAGCCATCTCAGCGTTTCACCTTTGTGCAAAAATTAGGCCCGAACCCCGCATTTGCGAGGCCGGGCCTAGATAGAACGATCACTTAATGACCTTGGTAACCCTTCCAGCACCGACTGTACGCCCACCCTCACGGATAGCGAAACGGAGACCTTCGTCCATAGCGATCGGCTTTCCAAGCTCGACCGTCATTACGACGTTGTCACCAGGCATAACCATCTCGGTTCCCTCAGGGAGGGTAATCGAGCCAGTTACGTCAGTGGTACGGAAGTAAAACTGTGGTCGGTAGTTATTGAAGAAAGGCTTGTGACGGCCACCTTCATCCTTCGACAAGACGTATACGTTCGCCTCAAAGACCGTGTGCGGCGTAATCGAGCCGGGCTTACACAGAACCTGCCCACGCTCTACGTCAGTCTTCTTGGTGCCTCTAAGGAGGGCACCAACGTTGTCGCCAGCCTGACCTTCGTCGAGGATCTTGTTGAACATCTCAACACCGGTGCAGGTGGTCTTCTGGGTATTACGGAGACCGACGATTTCAATTTCGTCGCCGATCTTCAATATCCCAGATTCGATCTTGCCGGTGACGACGGTGCCTCTACCAGGAATAGTAAAGACATCCTCAATCGGCATCAAGAAAGGCTTCTCAACGTCACGCTTTGGCTCCGGAATTGCGTCGTCAACAGCGTTCATCAGCTCGATGATCTTGTCCGCCCAAGCAGCGTCGCCTTCGAGCGCTTTGAGAGCAGATACTCTGACCACCGGCGTGTCATCGCCAGGAAACTCGTACTCATTCAGGAGTTCACGAACCTCGAGCTCGACAAGGTCAAGGAGTTCCTCATCGTCTACCATGTCCGCCTTGTTAAGGGCGACGACGATATACGGAACACCAACCTGGCGAGCAAGCAACACGTGCTCACGCGTCTGGGGCATAGGACCATCTGTAGCGGAAACCACCAAGATAGCTCCATCGACCTGAGCCGCACCCGTGATCATGTTCTTGATGTAGTCGGCGTGACCCGGCATATCGACATGGGCGTAGTGACGCTTATCGGTCTCATACTCCACGTGCGAGATAGAGATTGTTATACCCCTAGCACGCTCTTCAGGAGCGTTGTCAATCTGGTCGAAAGGACGGAACTTAACGTTCGGATTCCTGTCAGCCAGGGTCTTGGTAATAGCCGCTGTTAGCGTCGTCTTACCGTGGTCGATATGCCCCATAGTACCTACATTTAGGTGAGGCTTTGATCTTTCGAACTTCTGCTTGGCCATTTCCTCTACTGCTCCGTGGGTCCAGAAACGTTGCGCGATTGCGCAGACTTTGGTCTAACCGCGAACCTATGCAGTCTACTCACCCCGAACCCGTTTTACTATCTCCAAAGCGATAGAATCCGGAGTTTCGTTGTAAGCGCTGAACTGCATAGTATAGGTCGCCCTTCCCTGAGTTCGTGACCTAAGATCGGTCGCGTACCCAAACATTTCGGCGAGGGGGACCTGAGCCCGAATAACCTGGCTCGATCCCCGCTGATCCATCCCCTCTACCCTTCCACGGCGAGACGAAAGATCACCTATCACGTCCCCCATGTACTCCTCGGGGGTTACAACCTCTACGGCCATAACTGGTTCGAGAAGAACCGGGGACGCTGCTCTGGCGGCCTTCTTCACCGCCATCGATCCTGCTATCTTGAAGGCCATCTCCGACGAATCGACTTCGTGGTATGAACCGAAAGTCAATGTCACCCTGACGTCAACCATCGGGTACCCGGCCAAAACGCCGGACTGGAGTGCCTCTTGAATACCTGCATCAACGGCGGGAATGTACTCCTTGGGAATCACACCCCCAGAGATCTTGTCTATAAATTCATATCCTCCACCGGGGCCAGTTGGCTCCAAGGAGATAACGACGTGTCCGTATTGTCCTCGTCCGCCTGACTGCCTGATGTAACGTTCCTCGATCTTGTCGACCTTCTTGCGGATCGTCTCGCGATAGGCGACCTGTGGCTTACCGACGTTAGCGTCGACTTTGAACTCTCGGAGCATCCGGTCCACCAGAACTTCGAGGTGCAGTTCACCCATTCCGGATATAACCGTCTGTCCGGTCTCCTCGTCAGAGCGAACCCTGAAGGTTGGATCCTCTTCGGAGAGTGCGTAAAGAGCCCGGCCCATCTTGTCTTGATCGGCCTTCGTCTTTGGCTCAACCGCTACATGGATGACGGGCTCGGGAAACTCCAGAGCTTCGAGGATGATAGGAGCATCGACGTCGGAGAGGGTATCCCCAGTAGTAGTATTTTTCAGACCTACAGCTGCGACGATATCACCGGCGTAGATCGTCTCAATGTCTTCCCTATGATTGGCATGCATCAATAGCAAGCGGCCAAGACGCTCTTTTCTATCCTTCGTCGTGTTCAAGACGGTAGCGCCTTTATCAAGAGTTCCAGAGTAGACCCTAAAATAAGTCAGCTTTCCGACATATGGATCTGTCATGATCTTGAAGGCCAAAGCCGAGAAGGCGTCCTTGTCGTCTGGATGACGGACCAAGGTCTCGACTAGCCGAGAATCGGTACCTTCGGTCGGTGGAATATCAAGTGGCGAAGGAAGATAATCGACCACTGCATCCAGCATCGCTTGAACGCCTTTATTCTTAAAGGCCGATCCACACAGCACGGGCACTATCTGATTCCCAATGGTCAGCTTGCGAATGACACTCTTGAGGAACGACTGAGTGATCTCCTCTTCGGAAAGGAACCTTTCCATTAGGTCGTCGTCATAGTTCGAAAGAGTATCAATGAGCTCTTGGTATGCGGACTCAGCCTCGCCGACCATCGCTTCGGGGATATCTATTACGGTGAAAGTCTCACCCATAACGTCATCCCACACGACGCCCTTCATGGCTATCAAGTCGACGATACCGGCAAATTCGCTTTCTGATCCGATCGGGAGCTGAATGACCGCCGGTATCGCATCCAGCCGATCCCTAATCATCTCGACGCACCGCTCAAAGTTAGCGCCGACACGGTCCATCTTGTTGACGAAGCACATCCTTGGGACCTGGTACTTATTTGCTTGACGCCAGACGGTCTCAGTTTGTGGCTCAACGCCTGCCACTGCATCGAAAACCGCTACTGCACCGTCTAGCACACGAAGCGACCTCTCAACTTCGACCGTGAAATCGACGTGGCCAGGAGTGTCGATAATATTGATCCTGTGGTCATTCCAATATGCCGTGGTCGCCGCAGAAGTGATGGTGATACCGCGCTCTTGCTCCTGGACCATCCAGTCCATGGTCGCGGCGCCTTCGTGTACTTCACCGATCTTGTAGTTCTTGCCGGTGTAGTACAAGATGCGCTCTGTCGTGGTTGTTTTGCCCGCATCAATGTGGGCCATGATACCGATATTACGATATCTCTCTAACGGGTATTCACGCTTCGTTGCCATCTCTTGCCGCCTCGATCGGCCAATCTCTGAATTAAGGATCTAATGCCACGCTGCCGCATCGCTTTATCCTCTAAAAGACACCAAACCCGGAGGGATTATCCCAAAAGGGCCATAGGCACCCAAACCACTAAGCCACTGGCGTGCGCCCCGTCCATTGCCTGCGGACCGAGTCTACACCCTTTCGTACCAGTGGCCTGACCAGCAGGTCAGGCCATAAAACCGGTAAGTGACACTTACTAACAGCCGGATCAACCGGAGAAACTATCTACCAGCGGTAGTGAGCGAAGGCCTTATTTGACTCGGCCATCTTGTGCATATCTTCACGCCGCTTTACCGAAGCTCCAATACCGTTCGAAGCATCGAGGATCTCTGCGGCTAAGCGCAGAACCATCGTCTTCTCGCGCCTCGACTTGGAGTGGCCCACCAACCAGCGGATGGCCAAAGTCGTTGCCCTGCGCGGCCGAACTTCAACCGGCACTTGGTAGGTAGCACCTCCCACCCTGCGGGAGCGCACTTCGAGCTCTGGTCGGGTGTTCTCGACTGCCCTTTTCAACACGGTCAACGGGTCAGAACCCGTCTTCTCCTTGACCTGATCCAGAGCACCATAAACAATATGCTCGGCGAGTGTCTTCTTCCCGCGTGAAAGAATTTTATTGACGAGCTGACTAACTAACACCGACTTGTAGATCGGATCCGCTATCAGCTCTCTCCTTGGGGCTGGGCCCTTTCTAGGCATATCGCCTACTTCTCCTTCTTCGCACCGTAACGGCTTCTAGCCTGCTTACGATTCTTTACTCCGGCGGTATCGAGCGACCCGCGAATGATCTTGTACCGCACACCTGGGAGATCCTTCACTCTTCCACCCCTTACGAGCACGATAGAGTGTTCCTGAAGGTTGTGTCCAACGCCAGGAATATATGCGGTGATCTCAACTCCACTGGTAAGCCGCACACGAGCGACCTTTCTCAAAGCCGAGTTCGGCTTCTTCGGTGTAGTCGTATAGACACGGGTGCAAACCCCCCTGCGCTGGGGCGAACCCTTTAGTGCAGGGGTCTTTGTTTTAGACCTCTTGCTCTCCCGCCCCTTACGCACCAGCTGGGCTATAGTAGGCACGAATTACCTCTCCGTCATTGAATCGCTCACTAGGTGAGCCCGAATTGTTGGTCGAGACCAAAAGGCCCTACGACCCGACCTATCATGATACGCGCACCGACCCGTAGTTCCTGCACCATTGTAATTCTTACAGGAACAAACGGGTCACATTGCGACTTTTATCCCTCCGAAGCGACTCCTCCGTCGGGATCTAATCCGGCATTCGGGTCAAATTCTCCCTCTGACCCCAATACCTTGCCCGCGTAGTAGTCATCATCGACTTCGAACTCGTCGAAATCGTCGAATTCCCTACTCGACCAGTAGTTAAGCGGCTTCGCATCTGGAGCAAAAGGAGACATCTCTCTATAAGCGGGCATTCCCGTACCTGCCGGGATCAGCTTACCTATGATGATGTTCTCTTTTAGACCCAAGAGCGAGTCCGACTTGCCTTCAATTGCCGCTTCCGTAAGGATTCTCGTCGTCTCCTGGAAAGATGCAGCAGACAGCCACGAATCCGTGGCCAATGATGCTTTGGTGATGCCCATAAGCTCTGGTCTTCCCTCAGCCGGACGCTCACCATCTGCTGCAAGCTTAGAGTTGACCTCGGCATATATCCGGGTGTCGACCCTCTCGCCTGGCAAAAATGGCGAATCACCGGGCTCAGCGACTAGCACCCTTCTTAGCATCTGACGAACGATAAGTTCGATGTGCTTATCGTGT
>JAKBHQ010000079.1 GCA_021836665.1 Thermoplasmata archaeon | reverse complement strand
CAGAAGCGAAAGCCTTCGCCATAGCGCCGAACTTCGATAACTCAGAATTTGGATCGTGATCCACCAACGAGCAGGCTTTATATACCAGAAGCCTCGCTGCTTCCAGTTTCATCGCCATGTCGGCGACCATGAACTGTATGCCTTGATTGTCAGATATCGGCCGCTTAAATTGCTTGCGCTCCTTTATGTAGGCAACGGCAGCGTCGAGAGCTCCCTGGGCTATCCCAACCGCCTGAGCGCCAATAGTCGGCCTAGAGCGATCCAAGGTGCCCATAGCGATATAAAAACCTTGGCCCTCCTCGCCGATAAGGTTCTCCTTCGGCACCCTTACCTCGTCCAGAACGACTTCGCCGGTCGGACTTCCCCTCATTCCGACCTTTTTTTCGAGCTTGGATACCTTGACCCCCCAGTCCGCCTCTACTAGGAAAGCGGAAATTCCACGGTGGCCAGCGGCCGGGTCGGTCTTGGCAAAGACCGTGTAGGTGTCGGAAATTCCTGCGTTGGTAATCCAATACTTAGTACCGGTGATTACGTAGCTGTCTCCATCTTTTACCGCTCTCGTTGTCATTGAAGCAACGTCAGATCCAGCCTCGGCTTCAGAAAGGCAGTAAGAGGCTTGGGCTTCGCCAGAGGCAATTTTAGGTAAATACTTCGACTTCAAGTACTCAGATCCCCAATTTATGACAGGAATCATCCCAAGCTTCGAAATGAGTATCGCCAGGCTGGTAGATCCACAGGCCTTGGCTAACTGCTCCACCATCACCGCTTGAGTTACCGCGTCGGCTCCCACTCCCCCGTACGCGGCAGGAACCCCCATGGCCGGCAATTCCATTTCAACGCAAGCCTTAAAGCTCTCCCACGGGAACTCGCCACTCTTGTCCACCTGCGCCGCGTGTGGCGCAATACGACTGGCGACGAATCCGTCCATTACCGACTTGAACTCTGACTGAGCTTCATTTAGAGAAAAGCCTGGCACCACTACCTCTTTCGCATAAACAAGTCCAACACTAGGCCGCCACCTCGGCAGATACAACTTTTTAGCCTAAAAAAGAAAACTCAATCAAATAACTCACAAGAGGTAGCTGCAGAATATCCGGCATGGACATTTGCTAAAGTGAGTCCCGAGGTTCCGTCCGGGCTTAAATAGATAGATGGATTTCCAAAGGGGTGGCGTGTGGAACTGCGAGCGTCTGGGGAGACTGAAGTCAAATCGGAAGATTTGATGCTGGTAAAGTCCCTTGTCGAAGAGTTGTTAAGGGACTTTCCTCCGGATAAAACTCCGGCCGAGGAGTTCTGGGGTAAGCAGTTTGACTTAGGTCTCGCATACACCCAGTACCCCATTGGGCTGGGCGGACTAGCACTTTCACCGGCTCTCAACGAATACGTTTCGAGTGAGCTACGAAAAGCTAATGCCCCAATCAGCTTTATGCGCAACCCTATTGGTGTCGGTATGGCGATGCCTACCGTGCTAACGCACGGTTCCAAGGAACTGTCTATGAAGCTACTCCGGAGGTGCTACACGTGTGAGGATATCTGGTGTCAGCTCTTCTCCGAACCAGGAGCAGGTTCAGATGTAGCATCCCTGTCGACCCGAGCCACAAAGGATGGAGACGAATGGGTAATTACGGGCCAAAAGGTCTGGACCACGCTCGCCCACGTCTCGAACTGGGGAATGCTACTTGCGAGGACCGATCCCTTTTCTCCGAAGCACAAGGGACTGAGCTATTTCGTAGTCGACATGAGAGCCGAAGGCGTGGAGGTAAAACCCCTCCGCCAGATGACAGGTGAGGCAGAATTCAACGAAGTTTATTTCAACGATGTAAGGATCCCAGATGCTTGGCGGCTTGGCGAAATCGGACAGGGATGGTCAGTAGCCATAACCACGCTGATGAACGAGAGAGTCTCGATCGGCGGGAACATCGTGAATCGAGGCTCCGGAGCTATAGGAGACCTCCGTCGCACTTGGGAAAGAACCGCGCCCCACGGAGGAGTCCAACGCGAAGATTTCATGAAACTCTGGATTGCGGCGGAGGCAAACCGACTAACCAACGTTAGGGCTAGTCAACTTAGGAGGGCTGGAAACCCCGGGCCAGAGGGTTCGGTCGCAAAACTCGCATACGCAGAGCTCAACAAGAAGATTTACGAATACGCTCTCGAGCTGCTTGGACCCAGAGGACTGCTGTACCCCAGCTACGAAATGACCCGGCCCGATTTTGCACGTGTTTCTTCGGGAGGAGAAAGGGATATCGCAAAGACATTTCTTCGTTCACGAGCAAACTCAATCGAAGGAGGGACCTCGGAGATCATGCGGAACATACTCGGGGAGCGAGTACTCGGCTTACCAGGCGATATAAAAAATGACAGGGATACCCCTTGGGTTGAAATACCCAGAAATTAGCCTTTCGGACCCCACAGAAATTCTATATTTTCGCCGCCTCTGCTAGCTTTCAAAAGATGCCCCTCGCAAAAAGCCACCCCGTGGTCGCTCCAAGGTGGTCGCTCCAACTGAGCAAGCGCGTGCCACAACTCGTTTGCCGCCCTGAATCGACGCCTCGGTGGAGTCCTTTACTGGACTGTGCAAAAGTAAGTCCTTTCGAAAAGAGGGTCTCTCAACCACACCAGGGTCAACTCCGCCGATCGAGGAGACACAGCTAGGAGGGTCCCCAAATATGACCCCAGATGCCCAACTTGACGCATCGATAGAAATAAAAGTTACAATCAGATCTTTTGCCAAATCCACATTGAGCACAAGTGCCCCCCGTAAAAGGACTTTATTACCTTAAGCTATTCAACTACTATCAAGTTGAATGGCTCTAACTGTGTGAGCTAAAAGTGAAGGGAGATGGGCGGTTTGACATTTTTGCTGTCCTTGGTCTCAATGTTCGGGGCTCTGGTCAATCTCAATGGACCCGGGAACTATCTGCACATTGGATTTGTACAGATATCCTACGGGAACTTGTCCGTCATAATAATTCTTATAATCCTCTTTGTACTTGCGGTATTGGTACCATTCCCGCACCGCAAAGGTGGTGACCCGAGATGACTCCACAAGTCAGTCCAGAAGTACTGAAGAAGATGGCAGACTCCCCCGAGGACCAAAACCAGTGGACTGCGAAGCTCCGTCGGATGTCCTTGGCATATCTTCCGCCAGAAAAGCTCATGCCGGACCGACAGCCCGAATACGTTTCCAGCTGGATATACGTTTTTGGGGTTCTGACCTTATCGGCCTTCCTGATGGTCGCGATATCTGGCGCGATACTGGCGATTGAAGGCCCTAGTTGGTGGCATGAATCCAGCTATGGTCACTTCGTCAATTCCCTCCACCTATGGAGCGTTGAGCTTTTCTTTCTCTTCATGGTTGTGCACCTTTGGGGAAAGTTCTTTATGGCTGCATGGAGGGGCAGAAGGGCAATCACCTGGATAACTGGGGTACTTGCCTTTTTAACTTCAATCGGAGCCGCATTCACTGGCTACGTATCACAGCAAAACTTTGACTCGCAGTGGATATCCACCCAGGCGAAGGATGGCCTTAACTCGATGGGAGTAGGAGCCTTCTTCAACGTCTTGAACTTCGGTCAGATGTTCATGTGGCATATCCTGCTCCTCCCCCTTATTGTCCTCCTGATCGTTGGTGTACACGTTCTGCAGGTCAGACTCCGCGGGGTGGTCCCGCCTATAGGTGCAAACAAAGACCCCAAGGACGATGTAAAAAGTTGGGGAGGGAAGTATCGCCCCTACGACATAATCAAGGAATTTACCGTTGGATTTATCGTCGTCGTCGTGGCGACGGTCCTTTTATCAGTTGTATTTTCTTCTCCCGATCGTTCGCCAGCCACACTGAAGAGGTGGTCGATAGCCGATCCCGTCGACTTC
Source organism: Thermoplasmata archaeon (assembly GCA_021836665.1). The sequence goes on along the minus strand of JAKBHQ010000079.1, from coordinate 2,748 downwards.
GTCACCACTGCCGCTGCAGAGTTGGCGGGTACGTCTCCATCTGCGAGTTATGGTGCGCCCTACAATGCCGTCCACGGAACTGGCCAGTATATTGGACCCATTTCGCTCGAAAACTTAGTTGGCGTACACATTAGGGTCAATCCACCTAATGACTTTGTCCTGAAACCGCTTTCAACTCTGCCGAACAATCCCGCATTGACCCAAGCCATAGCGATGTGGAAAAGTTCCTCCAGCTCGGTCCAGGGAAAATGGATGGATGCCTACGACAAGGCCTTGGCCAAGGCCAAGCAAGTTGGCGAAACGGTATCGATGCCGAAATCGAATTCCGGGCCAATCAGTGAACTGATGAGTCAGGAACTCAATATGGCGCAATCGGGGGCACTCGACGGGGCGGTGGAAGGTTCGGGCCAATTCTATGAGACCAACTACACCAAACCGTTGCTTTTCATCTCCGATGGAAGTTATCTAGCCAAGCTGGCGCAATCAGACCACCTATTAGGAACCCAATGGGGCATGATGAACGAGACCGGGAACTTCCCGGGACAGCCTTGGCTCTGGCTGTACACCATGTGGTACCAGATTCCGCCCTACTCCTCATCTGGGAATGCCGACGCCCTTGTCATGTCGACAATGGCCGTCCTGACCCTAGCCCTTCTGCTTGTCCCCTTCATACCGGGACTTAGGTCGATACCTGAAAAGATAGGAATTTACAGGCTGATCTGGAGAGATTTCTATCGGGAAAATAAAACCTGATTGGCATTTAGTATTTACAAAAAGGGCGGGGCGCTAACGCCCCGCCCTTTTCTAATCAGAAAACCCGTTCATGAATCGTTACATCCATCTTGGCACCACGATCATGCCCTCTTTTATGGGGTCAAAACCTCTCCCGGTAGGATCCAAAGAGTTAGCTCGCTGCGAGTGCCTTTGCCTTATCGAGCGGAAGACGAAGAGATTCCTCAATCACCGAATCGACCAGTGTCCTAAGGCGCTGGTAGTCATGAGAAACGCCAAAAGAAAGTTTGGCCGTTTTCGCTTTGATTTCGGGTGAAACTCCCCCCCTGTATCCGAGGAGACTCGCAGAGACTTCGAGGTCTGTCGAGACGGGTGCTCTTCCAAATAAAGAAGCCCTCTTCATAGCCAGTGCCACAACTGCGGCAATCGCGTCCTCTTCGTGCTCGTGAGGAGACAGCTCGAGTGTTCCCTTTAATCTCTGGCCTAACTTCAGTGCGTAACCCATGTCCGGGCCAGGACTACCCCTCCTGTCACCTCGGTGTTGATCGGGAAGGCTGAGTTGACTCGCCTTTACAACTCCAGCCTCGGGAGATGCGGGCTGTACCCAAAACTTCCGGACCTCCTCAGATTCAGCAATTGGTACGTAGTCGGGCTGTGTCACTTAGAAAAACCTCCAACGAGGGTCGCATAACGTCTCAACTAGAGCCTATTCGCTCGCTAGCCAGTTGACTAACTCGAAGCTTCAACTCCGGTGAGCTTTAATAGACCGACCACAATCGAATCCACGAGAGCGTGCCATGATGCTTCGATTATGTTCGGCGAAACTCCCACTGTTGCCCAGCTGTCAGAACCGTCGGTGGAGTCGAGTAGCACCCGAACCGCCGCACCAGAACCCAGCGACGAATCCAAGACCCTAACCCGAAAGTCGGTCAGATACATCTGGGATAGTTCGAAAAAGTGGCCAGATAATGCCTTTCGCAGGGCCCCGTCTAATGCATTGACCGGACCATTACCCTCTGCTGTCGCGATGACTCGGTCCTCACCAATATACAGCTTGACCGTGGCCTCTGTAATTGCCTCACCACCTTCGCGGTAGTCGGTCATTACCCTGAAGGATTCCAAAGTGAAATACTGTTGGGACCACCCTTTGGCCTTTCGCATCAGGAGCTCCAGGGAACCATCGGCGGCTTCGAAGTGGTATCCCTTGTGCTCTAGGTCCTTTAGATGTTCGAGGACCGTCTTTACCTCATCCCCTTCTAGCTCGAGGCCCAGCTCTTGGGCCTTGATAGCAACGGATTGCCTCCCAGCCATTTCGGAAACCACGTACCTCGTTCCATTGCCAACTTCAGCCGGATCGATGTGCTCGTATGCGTCCTTCTTCCTGACCAAGGCCGAAACGTGTAGTCCGGCCTTGTGGGCAAATGCCGAGTGGCCAACGTATGGGGCCTGATTGGAAGGCGCAAGATTAACGATTTCGGATATGTGCCTCGAAACCGAGGTCAATACCTTGATCCGATCCCTCGGAATCGTATCAACACCCATCTTGAGGGTCAGATTCGGAATAGTGCTGGTCAGATCGGCATTACCCGTCCGCTCCCCGTAACCATTTACACACCCCTGAACCTGCGTAGCTCCCTCACGAACCGCCGCCAAGGAGTTAGCAACAGCGCAGCCGGAATCATTATGGAAATGCACGCCAAGATCGACCGAAAAGTCACCTCGTAGGGAACCAACTATCTCTTCAACCTCAAAAGGAAGGCTCCCACCATTAGTGTCGCAAAGGACTAGCGAGGAGGCCCCGGCATCCTGTGCCGCTAATAAAATCCGGCGAGCATATTTCGGATTGGCCTTATAACCATCGAAGAAGTGTTCGGCATCCAAAAAAACCCTCTGCCCCCCTGCGACTAAGTAGGAAACGGAATCGTGCACCATCTTGACCCCCTCTTCGAGCGAGGTTCGTAGTGCTTCCTTCACGTGATAATCCCATGACTTAGCGACGATACATACGGTCTCCGT
>JAKBHQ010000061.1 GCA_021836665.1 Thermoplasmata archaeon | reverse complement strand
GAACCAAAGCCGCACTTACATTGGATTAACTCAGAGCGTAGCCCTACTGGTGCCCAATAGCTCCCAAGGTACAGTCAGGGATCGAGTTGCGCTGCGTCACGGTCCCGCTCAGCCAAAATGCGCTCTCCAGTACCATTCAGGCGATCGAGTTGCGCTGCGTCACGGTCCCGCTCAGCCAAAATGCGCTCTCCAGTACCATTCAGGCGATCTAGCGAGGCCCGTTTCCGATCACGGGCTGCATCAAGGCGTTCTAAAGCTGAGCGGACCGTTTCGTCTTCAACGGGCTCTATCGCTGCTGATGCCTCCCGCTTATCGGCGAGACTGTCCCGTTGATCGCCCGCTTGATCCCGCTTATCGGCGAGACTGTCCCGTTGATCGCCCGCTTGATCCCGCTTGTCGGCGAGACTGTCCCGTTGATCGCCCGCTTGATCCCGCTTGTCGGCGAGACTGTCCCGCTTGTCGCCAAATGGCATCATCGTTGGAATCCGTCTATTCAGATCTCTCTCGCACCTCGCCACTAGGCCTGGGACCTCCTCAGCTGGCACCGCCCGGCCAAATAGCCACCCCTGCCCATAGCAACACCCAAGGGAGCGTAGCGCTACGAACTGCTCATCGGTCTCAATGCCCTCAGCGACACAATGCCCCCCAACGGCATTAGCCAGTTCAACAATGCTCGAGACGATAGCGTTGTCCTCGAGGGTAATACCCATACCCGCTACGAAAGATTGGTCGACCTTTAGTGCCCGAATGGGGTAGCGCTTGAGGTACACGAAGGAACTATAACCCGTACCGAAATCATCAATAGTGAGCGAGACACCTAGCGCCCCAATCTCGTTGAATACTACTGCCGCCGCCTCAACATCCCCCATCATGGCCGACTCGGTAACTTCAAGCACCAGACGTTTTGGATCCATACCGGTGTCGCTCAAAACCTGAGTAAGCGTCTTGATTAACTCCCCACTCGCCACCTGACGAGTAGACAGATTGACCGCCATATCGATGGATAGACCTTGTGTCTGCCAGATCATCGACTGTAAGCAAGCTTGTCTCATAACCCATTCGCCAAGAGAGACTATTAGTCCACTGGCTTCAGCGACAGGAATAAACTGGTCGGGGCCTAATAGTCCTTCGGTCGGATGCTCCCAGCGGACCAGGGCCTCGACGCTGACGACTGTTCCATTGGCCAGGTTTACCACTGGCTGGTAGTGAACGACAAGCTCGTTGCGAACCATCGCTTCGCGTAGGCTGGCCTCGCTTCGAATCCTCTCAGCGACAGCGCCGCCGCTCTGGCCAGAGGTGAAAACTCGAATTAGTCCCGAGCCGCTTCGCTTCGCATCCTGCAGTGCTGCTCCTGCTGCCACCAACAACTCCTCTGCGGTTTGCGCCCACTGGTCGACGCTGACGCCCATGCTGGCGGTAAGTACGACCTCGGTGCCGAGGGAGGTAAACGGCGCATTAAATGCTTCCGCAAATCGCTTGCTGATCTGGTGAGCCTCCTCGGTATTCCTCAGCTGGCGCCAGAGGGCGGCAAACTTACCATCTGCTATTCGGGCCAGCGTGTCACCCTCGCGGACTCGCAGCGAAAGGCGTTTAGTCACCTCGACGAGCAGGGCTTCCGCTGCAACGCTACCGAGCCGATTGGCGACCTCCTCGAAATTATCGACGTCCAAGAACACTACGCCAACCAGGTGATCGGACCACCTTCGCTCGGTTAACACCTGTTCAAGTCGGTCGCTCAACAGAGCGCGATTTGGTAATTCGGTTAGGGAGTCATAAAGTGATTCACGCGCCGGGGCATCGTGAGCAAGCTTCGTCGCCGTGATCTCATAGTGGCTGATTACGGCTCCAGTGAGCTGTGGCAAGATCCGCAAGCTGAACCACCGCTTGGTAGCCGGAGTCGAACATTCATAGTCGAGTTCGAAGCGCTGAATCCTTCCCGCAAGAACGGCCCGCAAACCTACCGCTACCTGGGCTGCAGTACCAGATTGTTCGTTGGTTGCACTATCGCACACCGATAAGTAGTTAGCGCCGATTCCGCAGGCCTTCGATTTACCGCCGTTCGCTGCGCTGAAGGTCTGCCACGACGTGTTGATGGCGACTAACTCACCATCCGAGTCCACCGCACATATTGGGCTCTCGTTGTCGTCAAGCCGTCCACGTTCGTGAGTCCGCCCTTGCGACTGTGCGTGCAACCGCTCCACGGCATAGAGGATTCTACTTGCCATGCTCGGTGCGTCGTAGGAGTCCTTGGCCAGGTAATCTCCGGCTCCGGCAGCGATCGTCTTTATAGCAAGAACACGATCGGCGGGACCATTTAACGCTACTATCGCCGCATCAGGATAAGTGTCGTGGATCTTAGCTACGATGGAGATTCCATCCCCGTTTATAGCTGACAGATCAGCCAGCACAGCGTCACAGCCATCGTATGTGGCGCCCGTTAAGTCGCGAGAAACCAGGATCTGGGCGGATGAAAACTCTGCCCTAAGCAAGTCAAGGAGGGCCGCTGATTCGCCTGCACTCTGTTCGACAATGAGCAATCGAAGCGGCCTCTCTTCAAAGCTCACTCGGTCATAGCTGACTACCATGGCGCTCCTCGCCTGGGCCAAGAGCCGCGTCTTTTTGACTTATCGAAGAGACACAGCCACAACTCCTGGCCTTGCGCCAGCGGTCGCTTGCTCGGAGCCCAAAGGGCATAGAACTGCAATGCTAATCGACCGTACAATTAGTTCGGCAAGGCAGGTACCGTAATGAAGTTGCCAAATGTCGGCGAGAGGAGCAGGTTATTGCTGGTCGCACTGTGGTCGCTTGGATATACACCGTGTTCTCATGGTGAAATACTTCGAGAACATACCAAAACCCGACTCCCGCGACCTTAATTTTACGAGATGGTCAGCGCGGACCCGCCTGCTCGATTAACAAATGGGCGGCGACCTTGGGCTGCCCGCCACTACCGATCACGCTCTCTGCCAGTGGGCCAGGTACAGCAAGGGTGATTAGTCGCCAAATGTTCGGCTCTGTCAAAAACTAATTTTCATTTCTCAGGAAATCTATCGCATTTCAGTTGCGATGTAAAAATCGCAGTGATACGATCATCCAGTGATCGGATCAATTTAGGGGGTTGAATTTGGCTGCTTCGTCGAATATGGGGCTGTCTCGGACGTCGCTGACTCAACAAGTCGCTGCTCAGCTGGTGAATTATGTACGCGAGAAAGGGCTAAAGCCCGGAGATTCCATTCCGACTACACGTAGTCTGGCCGCCAAGTTCGGGGTCAATTCAGCCACACTAAGAGAGGCACTTCGTCAGCTTGAAGCTACCGGGGGCATACTTTTGCGGCATGGTTCGGGTATTTTTGTTGGCCCTAACCTCGATCGACTTTTACTTGCGAACCCCACAAGTCCTGCGGTGTCTATGGAGATGGCAATTCAGCTAATCAATGCACGATTAGCGATTGAGCCGCAGATTGCTGCGCTTGCGGCTCTCAACTATTCCACTGATGATCTTGCAGTTTTGAGCGAAGCGTTGCCGGTCTCCAGGCAGCCGGTAACCGAAGGTCCCAGGAATTTGCCCTCACCTAACTTCCATAGGGCTTTGGCGGCTGCATCTCGCAACGTCATTCTTTTCGAGATTATCGACTCGATACTCACGGCATACAGGTGGGAGCAGCACACAATTCGGGTGGTGTTCGCTGATCGAGAGCGAGACCATCAACAGCACGTATCAATTTTTGATGCAGTATCCGATCGGGACCCTCACCGGTCTGCGTTGCTGACTGAAGCCCACCTAAAGGACATTCTTGGGGCCACACTAAAGGCAGCTTCGTCTCCAAGCGACACTAGTCCGGCGTTGGTCCGAGATTAATCGAAGAAGAAGCCGGAAAATAGGAGCACGCAATTGATTGAGAGCCGATCAGATCGAAACAGAATTAGTCAAATGACCTGGAAGGAGGTAGAGAAGAGGCAGATAGTTTCGCCACTAGTAATTGTTCCCGTGGGCTCTTGTGAGCAGCATGGGCCGGCTTTAACTTTGGAGACTGATTCCGTCAGGGCTGAGAAACTGGCGCTCATGGTGGCCGAGAGATTGGAGCCACTCGCCCTTGTGACGCCGGTGGTGAGTGTCGGCGTTTCGGAGCACCATATGGGCTTCCCCGGCACATTGACGCTGAACCCAGAGACCTTCATTAATGTCGTCTTCGAACTTGTGGAGAGCTTGGTTCGTCATGGTTGGAGGCGGATTTTTGTCCTCACTGGTCATGGCGGCAATGAGGCCGCCCTCGGGGTTTTATCCACCAGAATCATGCGCGAGATCCCTGATTTGGGTTTCGCCTGGTCAGGGATAAGTCCATTAGTAGCGGAGATTTCGGCACAGCATGCCGTAAGTACGGTACGCGGTCATTGCTGTGAGAATGAAACTTCGCAGACGATGTACCTGTCGCCTGAGTCTGTTCGAGTTGACCAGATAGAAGAAGGAGCTTCGAGCAACGACAAGCTGACCAAAATAGCTGCGTTTGCGAGGTCAGTCCGAGGAGTCCATTATCCCCTCACCTACGATCGGGTTACCTCAAATGGAGCGCTTGGTGATGCCCGGATCGCCAGCGAAGGTCTTGGAAGAGTTCTGGTTGAGGCGGCCGCCGACCGCCTCGTGGGCTTCTTGAAGCTCTTTGCGACAAGTGAGCTCGCGCCAGTTGTAGCTGCTGTGAATCAAGGAAAACGAATCAATGAAGACGAATCAATGAAAGGAATAACTCAATGAAGAAGTCCTCTACTCTGAGCGGCCCAAATCGGTGGCGCCTGATGTTAGGTGCGGTATTTATGTTGACTGGCACAGTCTTATCAGCATGCGGCTCTACCAGTGCTACGACTACAACTTCTGCAGCTTCTACTTCTACCACGCTACAGCTGGACACCGCTACACCCGGCGTGTTGACAATTGCGTACAGGTCCGACGATAAGCCGGCATCTTATATTTCCAATAATCAGGCGGCAGGGTATGAAATAGATTTATTGAAAGCGATCGCTGCCAAGATGCACATAGGTACCAAGTTTGTTGACATCGCTTTCAATGGAATTCTACCGGGGGTCCAGAATAAGCAATTTGATACGTCGATAGGGGTGCTTGTGACCCCGGCCCGTCAGCAGCAGGTCGATTTCACGACTCCTACTGATTACGTATTCGGGCAGTTGATAAGTAGGAAGGCAGATCCACTAGCAACCGTTGCAAATGCGGCAGGTCAATCGGTTGCTATTACTGCTGGAAGCGCTTTAATCCCACTTCTGCAAAAGAAGGTTCCTACGGTAACAATTAAGGAGTTCCCTGCAATAGCTGCGAGCGCAAATGCGCTTGAGGTGGGCCAAGTTCAGGGATTATTCACCGGTCCATTAACGACTGCTCAGTTGCTGAAGGAGTACCCCAACCTTCAGGCGACTCAAAAGATTGCGGTTGGTTTCGACGCACTTCCATATCCGAAAGGCGATACCGCCTTGGGCAAGGCCCTCGATTCAGCTTTGAAGACTGTCATGTCGAATGGTACTTTTACTTCGATCTATGAAAAATCAGAGCCTGGTAAGCAGATACCGAGCGAGCTGTTGGCGCAATATCCAGGAATGCCGCAGGTGGCTGCGAGCTCAGCGGGGTAGATGGGGGTTCGGGAAAGAGGTGGGCATGGGAAATGTTCTACAAAGGCTGGGTCATACGTTTCTGAATCCCCAGATCCTCGCAAAGACTCTTCCAACTCTTCTGAAGGTTGGATTGCCTAATACCCTTATTCTCTCGGCGGGAGCTATGGCTCTCGGATTGATTGTGGGTTTATGCATTGCGTTGGTACTGCTATCAAGAAGAATGTGGCTACGAGGTCTGGGCCGAGTTTACGTTAGCGTATTCCGTGGAGTTCCACACATAGTCAGCATTTATCTGATTGGGCAAGGGCTTCCTCTGGCGGGGATATCTCTTTTTGGAGGTAATAGCTACCTTTACGCGATGTTGGCAATCGGAATTGTAGAGGGCGCCTATATTTCGGAGATCCTCCGTTCAGGAGTTCGGGGGATTCCGACAGGTCAGTTTGAGGCGTCTAAAGCATTGGGTATGTCCAATGCCCAAGCGATGCGGCATGTTATTATCCCTCAGTCGGCCAGAGCGATTCTTCCGGCGCTAACCGGGCAATTGAATCTGGTGATCAAAAATACAGCTTTAGTCTTTCTGCTCGGGCTGCAGGCCGGGCAGAGGGAGCTGTTTGCAATTGCTCAGGATAACTCATCTAATTACGCCTCCCTCACTCCACTGGTTGCAGCTGGCTTTCTATATTTGCTGATCACCGTTCCGCTTAGCTACTTAGTCTCTAGCCTCGATAGACGGATGGGTCGTAGCGCTGGGCGAGTAAGGGGGACTAGTGCAATGACCTCGGCTCTAGCTAGCGGACATGGTGTAGAGGCTGGAACCATATGACGGAAGAGATGGAGGTCGGTATTGATTCTGCTCCAACGGTGCGATTCGAGGAGGTTTGCAAATCCTTCAACTCTAAGGCGGTTCTGTCCGGGATTACATTCGACGCCCCGGCCATGTCGACGACATGCATCATTGGTCCGTCGGGTTCGGGGAAAACGACACTACTTCGTTGTGTCAACCGGCTTGATACACCAGATTCCGGGCATATTTACCTAGGAGACGTCGACGT
>JAKBHQ010000419.1 GCA_021836665.1 Thermoplasmata archaeon | reverse complement strand
ATCGCCCTACCTTCCAGTGAATGCACCGCATAATCTCACAGGCACCGAAAAGTATCGGCTAATTGGTATCGTATCTGGAGGTCAGCGAGGAGTGAACCTGGTCAAACACGAACCCATGCGCAGCCAGCAATTAAATGGCCGTCACCTCGCCACGCTAGAGGCATGCGTCAGTGACAATATGTCCTTTTAATTTTGTTTTATCACTGAAATCTGTGACCTCAAAGATTTGGACCTTCCATTAGTACTCGCACATCTCGCCTCCCAACTCTGGCCCAATACCAGGCGAAAAAAAGGCTACCTGTTGTCAGTCGCCCCAAAGAACCGCTGCGAATCACGCTCCACATTCAGCTGGTCGGCTACGGACCACTTGATCAAGCGGCGACATATGACAGTTTCGCTGCATTGGCAACTTCAGCCGCAATCCCCACCTTTGGATCACTTTGGTCAAAATCAACGATGATACCTTCGATCCTTGCCTCGCCAATCTCTCCCGACGCCTCACGTGTGGTTACAACTGGGTCAATGCCAGCCTGCGACGTGGAGACCATGCCGTCCGTCATAACTACCACAAATGGCTCGGTCCCTTTGGCACGCAACCTTTTTGAAAGCTCTGTTGCTTTACGTAAACCAAGGTGCAACGGCGTCTTGCCACCCCTCTTGATTTGACCTAGGCGAGAGTTCGCCACTTCGATACTTCGAGTCGGCATTAAAATCGTTTCAGCGCTCGCCCCCTGGAAGGTTATCATCGCCACGCTATGACGCTTTAGATAGGCATCTCCGAGCAGCTTCTCTATCGTTAGCTTCGCTGCTTCGACGCGCTTTATTGAACCCATCGATCCAGAAGTGTCCACCACAAAGAGAACGCACCTCTCTTCGAGCAAAAGCAACCTTTTGAAGACCAGGTCGGTGCTGGCGAGGTTTATCCCGGTCCCAGCGGTTAGCTGACCATCATCCGCCAGACGACGCAAACTGTTAGTAACCGTTTCCCGTACGGCGAGAGGAGATCCATCCTTTCTTTCAGCGTCGAAACCGGGGGAAAATTGAGTAGGTCTGTTCTTTGATCCAGCCACCAAAACCCGACCCGGCGGTGGAAATGTTTCTGGGAGTACACCTCGGGAATCTCCTTTGGCTGATCCAGACTCCCCCGCTGAAGGATTCCTGATGTCGCCGGACTTTCCGCCTTCTCCTTGGTCAGTTTCAGAGCCGGATCCGCTCATTTCTCCCTGGGAGTCCGAACCTAGTGCGCCGTCCATAGGCGTACCACCTTCGATACCCGGGGGTTGGCCGGCAGAAATCCCGCCACTCGCCTCGCTAGGAACCCTCGCAGGGTCTTCTAAAACCTCTTGGGAATTCTGGGAAGTACCCCGCTCTGCAGAGGATCCTCCATGACTCTGTTGGTCACTCTTTTGGATTTCGAATTGGTGCGAACTACCATGACTTTGAGGTTGATACTCGCCGTTATGTCGAGATCGATGCAGCAGTGCAAGGCTGGATATTTCGATCAAATCTTCCTCAGTAGCTTCACTCCTGCCACATAGAGCAGCGTAGGCCACCGCCCCTCGAACAAGGGCCAAGTCGGACCGCAAACCCTCTGCGCCGTGGGCGATAGAGACCTGAGCGGCAAACTTAGCCAACTTCAAAAGAGCCTTCCGGGACCTGTCCTCGCCGTTCAGCAACCCTCTAGCAGTTACGACCTTCTCCCGCAGCTTATCGGTTTCAGCTTTGAAATTAACTATAAACAACTCGGGATCGGCCTCATATTCGACCCTTCTGGTCACCGCCTCCGCCCGCTCCTCCACGCTGCTGAGCGCATCCACATTGACGGCAAATCCAAAACGATCTAGAAGTTGTGGGCGCAACTCCCCCTCTTCGGGGTTCATCGAGCCACATAGAACAAATCTGGCATCCCTGACGATAGAAAAGCCTTCTCGCTCTATCCTCACCGTTCCTGAGGCCGCAGCATCCAGCATCACGTCGACGATGTGATCCTGTAAGAGGTTGACCTCGTCTACGTACAAAACCCCCGAATTAGCTTGCACTAAGAGCCCCGGCTTGAAAACTTCACTCCGATTGTTGATCACGCCGGAGAGGTCCAGCGTCCCGATAACACGATCTTCTGTGGCTCCAACAGGCAGTTCGACAAAAGGAGCTCCATCTTCAAGTAGATCCGCCACTCCTCTTGCAAGGGTAGACTTCGCCGATCCTTTCTCCCCAATTACCAGTAGACCGCCAATTCGAGGGTCTATCGCCAAAAGTAGCAGCGCAAGCTTTAGTCTGCTTTGACCCACCACCGCTACAAATGGATAGCGAATCGCCCTATCTACTCTTTCCAACCTTCCACCTCCATTAGTTTTCTACGCAAGAGCTGGAGGTCGACTTCAGCTGCTCGCCAAAGGCCACGCGTATTCGCCTCGATTAATCGTTCGCAAATCGATGCCAAAGCGTCGGGATTATTCAGTCTAAAGAACTCCGATACCTGCTCATCGGCTACATAGCTTTGTGTCAATGCATCGAACATCCAGTCTTTGACCACCCTCGCCGTGGCTTGGTATCCGAAGAGATAATCGGCAGTGGCGGCCATTTCGAATCCACCTTTATATCCATGGCGCATCATGGCAGAAATCCACTTTGGATTCACAACCCTCGACCTAAAGACTCTCGCAGCCTCCTCCTCGAGACTGCGAACTCTTGGATTTTCAACACTTGATGAATCTCCAAAATATGCCAGCGGGTCCTTTTCTGACAGGGTCCGTATGGCAGCGATCATCCCACCGTGGTCTTGCATGTAGTCGTCTGAGTCGAAAATATCATGTTCACGGTTGTCCTGATTCTTCGACGCTACTTCGGTAACCCTCAGTCTCGCAGACAGGGCGTCTTTGGCGGGAAGGCCGAAACCGGACCTGGTATAGCTGAACCCGCTCCAATTCAGGTATACCTCGGTAAGATCCTCATCTCCCCTCCAATCCTTGGAAATCAATAGCGGGAGCAGCCCAGAGCCATAGGCGCGTGGAGGAGGTCCAAATATCCTCGGAGTTGAAATACCACCAACTAGCGGATTGGCTTCGACACTTTCATCTAGCTGCGCCACCATCTCGAACGCTTCGTCGAGCAGTTTGATCGACTGCGGAAAGGCATCACGAAAAAAACCCGATATCCGACAGGTAACATCTACCCTAGGTCGGCCTAGCTCTTCGAGTGGCAGGACCTCAAGTCCGGTAACCCTCGAGGAATCTTGATCCCATATGGGGCGAACCCCTAAGAGCGCCAGTACTTGGGAGATGTCATCTCCACCCGTCCGCATGGCCGCTGTACCCCAAATGACCACTCCGACCGATTTTGGATACCTACCTTTGTCCTCAACGAACCTCTCGACTAGAGATTCGGCCAGTCTTCTCCCGACTTCATAGGAGAGACGTGAAGGAATGGCCCTCGGATCAATCGAATAGAAATTCCTACCCGTCGGGAGGACGTGAGCCATACCTCTGCTAGGAGCCCCCGATGGTCCCGGCTCGACAAACCCGCCCGACAATGCGTGAATTATTGAATCGATCTCATTCGTTGTCAGCCTTATCCTGGGAACAAGTGAACCAGAGATCCATCTGATAACTTCGCCTAGCTCACCCCCACTAAATTCCTCTGGTACATCTATCGACCAGTCCCCTTCAGCCAGTTCCCTTAGCAGGCCCTGAGTAGCTTGGTCTAGTAAATCCGAATCCCGTAGGCTCGAAGAACCTGGATCAATTCCGATACTTTTAGCCAACAATGACCGAAGTGACGCCACATTTCCTTGCGATACCCGAGTAATTGCGCTTACTGTATCAATAAGCAGGTCACCCTCGGGTGGTTTCCCCAAGACGTGAAGGCCACCACGGATGACGGCGTCTTTAAGTTCGCAAAGGTAGCCGTCGATATGTGATACCATCGAATCAAAGTCTGGATCTATGAAACCTCCGTTCGGTAGGTTCAAATTGAGGTCCTGGTCGATCTTGCACTCCTCGAGGAGTCGCCAAATCTGTTCCCTGATCCTGGGAAGTTTCGAAGGATCCAGGGCGGTAAGTTTTTGATGCTCATCCAGCAGGTCTTCTAGTTGCGTAGTCGAACCATAGCTTCCTGCCCTAGTCAACGGTGGAATCATATGGTCAATGATGGTCGCATGGCTCCGTCGCTTCGCTTGGGTACCCTCCCCAGGATCATTCACTACGAAGGGGTAGATAAAGGGAACATCACCCAATGCAAGCTGTGGATAGCAGTCGGAGGAGAGCCCAACACTCTTGCCCGGAAGCCACTCCAAAGTACCATGCTTGCCGAGGTGTATGATTGCATCCGCCTGGAACTCAAGGTCAAGGTAACGGTAGAAGGCGATGTAATGGTGCATCGGAGCTAATTCGGCTGAATGATAAATCGCTATGGGATTCTCTCCAAATCCACGAGAGGGTTGGATAGCTACGATAACGTTTCCAAACCTCAATGCAGGAAAATGGAACTTTCCATGCGCAACGAATGCGTCACCCGGCGCATCTCCCCAGGTCTCAATTAACTCTCCCTTAACTTTCGCCGAGAACTTCGAGAACTCCTCCAGGTACTTCTCAGTCGGCCAGGTCACCTCGTACCTACCACGAGGGAGTACCTCGGTCGAGTCGTAATCTACAAGCTCTCCGAGAAGTTCCATGAGTAAGACCGGATCTGTGGGAAATTCCCCCGTATGGTATCCGGCTCGCCGAAGCTCGGCGAGAAGATTGACCGCACTCTGAGGGGTATCAAGTCCGACGGCGTTTCCTAGTCTCGACCGCCTAGTCGGATAAGCGCTAAGGACGATGGCAACCCTTTTAGACTGGTTGGACTTCTGGCGCAAACGGGCGAGCCTATTCGCCAGTCCCGCCACAGAAAATGTCCCGGCCTCGGAGGTTCGATAGGCCGAAATCGAAGTGCCAAAGTGCTGGTCATCATCGACAACTTCCTTAAAGCTGAATGGTACTGAGATGATCCGGCCGTCAAACTCGGGGATAGCGACGTTCATGGCCACATCCATCGGTCCAAGTCCAAAATCGGATTCGGCCCAGCTCGACTGGGAGTTCGTAGATACCAACGCTTGCAAAATTGGAACTCCTATTTTCGACATCTCTCCCGCATCCCAACTGAGCTCGTCATCATCAAAACTCCCTGATGCGAGGACCGTCGTAACGACGACATCTGGGTTGAGCCTCTGAATCTCTTTAGCGGGTGTCAAGCCCTCTTCGTTGCCGGCTGATCGAAGTGAGTAGCAGAAGTAAGCGTCTACGCTCATCCCCAAAAGGACCATCTTGTCAACTAGATCGCGAATAAATCGAGTGTTGGAGGATATAAGGTGCGCCCGATAAAAGACAACCACCGCCTTGGGAGCGAGCGGATCATGGCTCTTTTGCGACAAGTGCAGGCCACTATTTGGCACGACTTTTGGTTCTTCAAAGCCAAATCCGTATCCGAGGAGGGTATCTGCCAGAAAGAGTAGGAAACTCGAGAAGTTCTCAAGGCCCCCGTTGATCAGGTACTCAAGGGCATATTTATATGAACCCCCGGGTATCTCCGACATAAACGCGAGATCCTCGTCAAAAGTTGCCTCCCCGGGAAAAGCTATAAATACTCCTCCGATGCCCTTTGCCCAAGAAGAAATGTCTTGGGCGAGAGACTGTGTGTCTTGCCCACCCAAAAGTCGAGCAATAACTACCGTCCGAGAATCGGATGAGGTCTCCTCGGTGGCTAGCGAAGCATAATCAGTGGTCTTTTTGACGATTAGCTCTGGGAAGTCTCCGGGAAGTCCTTCCCAGACGCTGCGCATGGTAATTACTTCGGTATCGGCGTTCGTGAAGTAGTAGATCCTGTCCAAATCCAAATTTACCTATCTAGTCGAACTCTTGAATAAATCTTGAATAAATCTCATCTTTGAAATTGAATACCCCATCGGTGGAAAACTTCAGCTCAAAGTGGTAGTGACCCATCAGGAGGGATCATTCGGGCAAATTCTCTTTTCGACCAATATCGTCTTTCCCAGCTGCAGATTGTCATCTCTAACTCCTGAGCCAATCGAGCATCTCGGTGTCCATGGTGGCTGCGACGAGCCACTTAGCGAGCCCGTTGTAGTACTCCTCCTTCAGATCCAAGTAGGATGGTCCCGGCGAGTAATCCTTGTTAGTATTCGATGCGACGTGTCTTAATAGCCACCTTCGAAAACCATCCGACTCTAAAACACCGTGCAGCGTGGTGCCCAAAACATTGGCTCGTATCGCACCCTCTGACCCCCTAGAGCCGTCACTCTCGCCAAAACGATGCCTCACCGGAGACTCATCGAGGCTAAAGAGTCCTTCGACCTCGCCCATATACATGACCCTTCCATTGTGAATCTGATATCCATCGATAGCGACGTCACTATCCATCAATCGTCCAGATCTGGTAAGCGTCAGTTTTCGCCGCTCAAACTTTGTAGAAATGTCCAGAAGTCCAAGGCCAGAAGCGGTTTTGACCTCAGACTCGATTCCATCCTCTATCACGTGGCCCAGCATCTGGTATCCTCCGCATATCCCTAGCAGGCAACCTCCACCGTCGACGTAATTCCGAATAGAGGCGTCAAAATTAGCCCTCAACCAGGCAAGATCGTCAATAGTGGACTTTGAACCTGGCAGGACTACCAGATCACACCCGTGGATGTCGTCCTTTTTTGTGAGATAGGCGACTTCGACAAATGGCTCGGTCAAAAGCGGATCAAAGTCCGTGTAGTTAGAAAGGTGGGGAAAGGCAATAATGCCGACCTTGAGGGGCGCTCCGGAGTTCGAACTCTTTCCAAAGGGAATGGAAAGGGAATCTTCTGAATCGAACCTGGAGCCGCCGAAGTAACGGAGCAGACCAAAGTGCTTTGCGTTAATTAGTGCAGATAGCTGGTCGATGCCTGACTCAAGAAGGGATGGATCGCCGCGAAACTTGTTGATCATGTAGCCGTCGATCAAAGCAGCCAAATCATCGGGGAGTATTTTTATGGTCCCGAAGATATGGGCGAACATCCCTCCCCTGTCGATGTCGGCCACAAGTAGGGCCCTAGCCCCCACCTCTCGCGCTAGCTTCAAGTTAACTAGTTCGTCTTTGAGAAGGTTAATCTCTGCCGGGGATCCAGCGCCTTCTAGCACCACCAAGTCGTAGGACTTAGCTAGTTCGCGAAAGCTTGAAAGTACTTCGCCAAAGAGTTTAGGCTTGAGTTCTTGATACTCCTTGGCACTAAAGGAGCCGACCACCTCCCCCCTAAGCACCAACTGCGACCTCTGTTCTGACTCCGGCTTAAGCAGAATGGGGTTCATATTGTAAGTTGCTGTAGTTCTGGCGGCGAAGGCCTGCCCTGCTTGAGCTCTACCTATCTCATAGCCATCCTCCGTGACCGCCGAATTGAGTGCCATGTTCTGAGCCTTGAAAGGGGCAACTGAGACTCCTCTGTCCGAAAGTACCCGACATATCGCCGAGACCAGGGTCGACTTTCCAGCATCAGAGGAGGTTCCAACGATCATTTTTGGGCGCATTAACCCTCTTCCCTTAGCCCTTTGAAATGGACAAAACACTTTAGGGAGACGCCCAATAAAAGCAGCGCGGTGACGAAAACTGAATCGACTTTTCGAGCCAACGAAACCGCTTGCCCGATGTCCTCCGAGACGACGTCTTTGCCCAGTTTTCCGACCCGTGGGCGAAACTCACCTACTCCCCGGTAGCTCAGTTCACCGCCGAGTTCAATACCTAATGCTTCGGCGTATGCCGCCTCAACGAGTCCAGCATTGGGCGAAGGATGAGGCCTAGCCTGCCTAAACGTCCTCCTAAGGGTCCCAAGGTCGGCTCGAGATAGCAAAGAGATCACTAAGGTAGTCAAGCGAGCGGGGATGAAGTTTGCTACATCGTCCAACTTTGCCGAAGTCCATCCAAAATTCGAATATCGATCCGAAAAATTCCCAAACATCGAATCCAGGGTATTGATACTCCGATATCCCAACGCTCCCTTTGCCCCGAGGAGCGACCCCCAAAACAGTACGCCCACCACCGCATCGACACTATTTTCGGCTACCGACTCGACGGTCGCCCGGGCTATATCGCCCGCGTCAAGTTCAGACCTGTCCCTTCCAACCAGCGACAGCAGCTCGCTTCGCGCAAAGTCAAGATCTGGAAGTGTCAATGCGCTTTGAACGGAAGCCGCCGCTTCAAAGAGGGACTTTTCGGCAATTGCCAGGTAACTGGAAACAGCGGTAGCGATGAAGGAACCCTCGAGGAGTTCACCCAGAATCCAAACCGGTATCAAGAGTGACGTCCATAAATACCCTCCGGACCGCCTTGTATCTGCCCAGAAAAGCGGTTCGATACCCCCGGCTAGTCGACCGAAAAGGGCCACCGGATGGTAGCGGGTTGACGGCTCACCGAAGACTCGGTCGAGCAAAAGGCCGGTAGCCGCCCCAAGAACTTGGTTCGAAGCCTTCTCTCCTCGCCGGTACTTTCTCATATTAGTCACCGCAGCATCATCTCAAATTCATCCCAAATCGCGTCAGACTCATCTCAGGGCCTTGGCACTCAGCACAAGAAGGGCGACGGTTTCGAAGAGGATTCCAGAGCCTCCCAACAAATCTCCGGTGTAGCCACCTAGGAGTAAAACGCCTCTTCGGTAAAAGTAGGCCGTAACCCCGAAAGCCACCAGGATCGCGACCACGCCGGCTAAAAACCCAACGCCAAATACGACTAAAGCGACACAGACTACCAGAACCGGAAGAACTACTAAAAAGTCGGCTCCCTCCGACATGGACCCGAGAAAGATACTCGCCATTCCGCCGTTGGGACGTGCGTAATTTCCCCTCCCGATCCCTAGTGCCATTAAGGACCGAGATATGCCCAATAATCCGACCAAGAGGAGAGTACTGGGTCTCATTTCGGCCAAGGACGTCACCCTCAGAAGGACAACTAGCAGAATGGCGATCGCCCCAAAGCTTCCGATGGTTGGCTGTCTCATAACTTCTAGCCGCCGCTCGGTTTTCATATGTGCGAAAAGGCCGTCGCCACAATCGGCAATAGCGTCATAATGCAGACCATAGGTGAGCAATACATCCGCGCAAACTACGAATACCGCGGCCACGGTTGGCGAAAATAGAGCCGAGGCGATTCGCCATATCAATCCCAGGAGCAGCCCTAGCAGCATTCCCGCAACGCCGAAGTAGCGCGGAGTTCGCTTAGACGGAGATGCTTTTGTGGGAAATGAGCTCAGAAAGCCGACCGACGAAAGTAGTGCATCAAGTTGTTCAGCCATCGCTACCCCTCAGTAAGACGGGTATTCCAGCATGCACAAAATAGACACAATCCAGAGCAAGGGCCAATTTTTGGTTTATGGCGCCCATTCGGTCGACAAAAACACGACCGATCTTGGATTCTGGGTGAACACTCAGGCCAACCTCTTCCGAAACAACGACGAACTTCTGCACTTTGTGGGATAGTTCCTCGACTAATTCGGAATCCAAATCGACATTCCCACTGAGTGAAGACGAGATGAAGGTACCAATCGAATCCAGTAAAAAGGGCTTGGTAGTGCCCTTGATATGGCAGAGCAATTCCGCTGGCACAGAAAGTTCTTTAGTCTCGAACTTCTCTGCGCGACGCTCCCGGTGCAGGGCTATCCTCGCCAAAGCATCACCATCCGTAGGGTCAAAGCTCAAGGTGGCGAGGTACTCTGGCTTACCGAGTCCGGTCAGAAGCGATTCTGCAAAACTTGACTTCCCCGACCTAGTCCCACCCAGGACAAGGGTACCTCCGACGGATCTCACGCATCTCCTCTAATTCGCAGTCATAGACCCGGGTCTCCTGACTCATAGATCAACGCCTCACCCTGCCTTCCGGTCCTGCGAGACCGTGGCAAAAATGGGTTAAACTCCCTACTTACAGTTGCGGACCAGTCTCGGATTTACACCGAGTTCCCCGTCGTCTGATTTCATACTACCCTGATTAATATGACACGGGCAGATTCGATCATTTTAGTGAACACTGGGTACGGCAAGGGAAAGTCTTCAGCGGCATTTGGCGTTATGGCCCGGGGATGGGCTAGGGGGTGGAGGGTCGGAGTAGTCCAATTCATCAAAAGCGGAAAATGGAAAGTCGGCGAAAAAAAATTGGCCGACCACTTGGATATCGAATGGCACACCCTCGGTGATGGCTTCACCTGGGAATCCACCGACCTTGATGAGACCGCAGCCAAAGGGAGACATGCTTGGCAAGTCGCCGATCAGATGCTAAGAAGCGGCGACTATGACATGCTTATTTTCGATGAACTGACCTACGCCGTCAAATACGGTTGGGTACCTATAGAGGTCGTCCTAGATGGACTTCGGTCACGATCGCCGAAGACCAATGTGATCATCACGGGCAGAGATTGTCCACAGGAGATCGTCGACCTAGCTGACACGGTAACCGAGATGCGCAAGATCAAACACGCTTACGATCAAGGCATCACGGCCAAAAAAGGAATTGAATACTAATCCTGCGAAACCTAAAGGGTGCTTGTGCTATTTCAATCCAAGCTCAACTTGGCGAAACATACCCAACGGCCGAATCGGACTTAACAACTTGACCAGACCATCCGAATCAGATGGCGCCTTTGAAACTACAGATAAAGTGTGCCCTCTCCAATCCATTTCACTCGCCATCGCGACGCTCACACCAACTGAGCGGCCAATTGTCACGGCCGATGAAAACCACAGTTCAAGGAAACCCATAAGTTGACCAGAGCCATTATCATTTCGGCCCTAAATTCGGGAGCTGGTAAAACGACCATATCGTCTGGGATAATGGCGGCGGTGCGCAAACGGGGTATCTCTATCGCCTCCGCTAAGGTCGGTCCCGATTACATCGATCCGACCTTTCACAGGATTGCGACCGGCCGTCCCTCTTACAACATCGACACCTTCTTGACCGGCAGAAGTGGAGCGATAGCCAGCATCAGGCGCGCTGCAATGGGAGCCGACTACCTGATTATCGAAGGCGTAATGGGAATCTTTGACGGTACGACGCTCGATACGACTAGCGACAGCCTAAATCCTGAGCCACAGCCTGGAAATTGGCGCTTCGCCACCGGCTCCACCGCCGAGGTGGCAATGATTCTGGGAGCACCAATCGTCCTGGTGCTCGACTCAAAAGGTACAACCGAATCTCTCGTCGCAAGCGTCATCGGTATCAAAAACACAAATCCATCCCTGCTAATCGCCGGAGTTATCTTAAATCGTGTAGCAAGCGGCGAACATGTCGCCCAAATAGCGAGGGCACTTACCGCCAGCGGAATACCGCTGCTTGGGGCCATCCCAAAAGAGTCTTCAGCGGAAGTAGAATCCCGACACTTAGGCCTAGTCCCCGCATCTGAAGACTTGTCCTACGCCACCAAAAAGCTGGAATCGATTCGAGGCGCAGTCCAGGCGCACCTGGATGTCGAAAAACTGCTAAAGCTGGCTCGCCGAATACCGCTTTACGTCTCGACCGAAACCAAAGAGGTCAAAGTAAACCGAACCCGTCCGACCATCGCTTTTGCTACGGGCAAAGCCTTCACCTTTTTCTACCAGGAGAACTTTGACTTGCTCGAAGAGGCCGGCGCCCAACTGGTCGGCTTCGACCCGACGACAGAGGAGACCCTACCGGCGGAGACTGACGCCCTGATAATCGGAGGAGGTTACCCCGAGGTCTATTTGGCCGAGATCGTCCAGAATCAGAAACTGTTGTCGCAAATAGCCTCTTTCCACCTCCGAGGGGGGCCGATCTGGGCAGAGTGCGCCGGCCATATGGTACTAGGGGCGTCTATAGAGAAGATAAAAACGGCCTCTGTCCATCGAGGCCATTCGACGATGGGAAAACGAGTGACCCTCGGATACCGGTTCGTGTCGGCACAAAAGTCAAATCCCCTCTTCGACAAGGGCGCAATATTCCGTGCTCACGAATATCACTACTCAAAAATGTCAGATGACGGCGAAGACTTTGAGTGCCTCGGTCGAAGCGGCAAAACCACATCCGGTATCGCCGAGGCCAACCTGGTCTCTTCCTATCTCCATTTTCATCTGGGATACGATCCATCCTCCGCTGATCGCTTTTTATCCAGGGCGTTCCGCTTCCATAAGGCAAAATAGCAGAGCTAGCAGATACTGGCGATCGTCAGGTAAACGAAGCGATGATATAGAGTCTCAATCCAGTGGAGTAGTTGGATTTCTTCGACCGTTGCTCAACTAGCCGCTTACTATTGTCGGTCGGTAAAGAAATGCGGGAAGGCCGACATTTAGTAGTGCTTCGATTCCCGCCGAGAATACGAGATGTGGAACAAGATATGGAACATAAGGGCAAAAAGTATCTCTGTGGGGTAGGCGTTGGACCCGGAGATCCCAAACTACTTACTCTGGCCGCCGCCGAGACGATCAGGACGGCGGACCTAGTACTTGCGCCCACTTCGTACAAGGACGAACCTGGCAGGGCGGAAGAAATTGTCAAAAAGGCCATCGGGAACATCCCCATACGTAGAATCTTGTTCGATATGACCAAGGGTAAGAGCGGCATCGAACTTAGGAAATCAGCCGCCTTGATTGCCGCCAGAGAAATTGTCAATCTGCTTCAGCCAGGGGGAAAAGCCGCCTTTCTCACCATTGGTGACCCAAATGTCTTCTCTACGTTCAACCTCATAGCCAACTCGGTATCGTCAATCGATCCAGGGGTGGAGATATCGTCGATACCGGGGATCATGGCATTTCAGGACCTAGTAAGTAGGACAGGGATGACCCTTCTCGACGAAGAAGAATCACTGAGGCTGCTCGTCGGCTTGCAGGTGGATTCTAAGATCGAGGAGGCACTGATGGATGACTCGTCAGCGGTGGTAATCTACAAAGGCGGCAGCAACCTGTCGGCGATTGTCGAGATGGCCAAAAAGACAGGTCGACTTGCCGAGGGTTGGATCGGTGTGAAGATAGGCCTCGAGGAGTCAGAAGTTACCACTCTGCAGAGCGTAGGTGGCGGACCCGTCGGTTACCTCTCTACCGTCATTTTTCCTCCAAAACGGCACTAGTTTCGACTTCTTAGCCGAAAAGGGCTGTCCCGGCGATAAGAGCTGGCGCACTAGGCATGCTTGGAAACCCGGCGTTAGCTAATGGAAACATATTAATTTTTATCACCTACGATTGAAACTCGGTAAGTGATGTATACCCCTCTAGGAGTTTGATGTGATCAGTTTTGTTGGTGCGGGGCCTGGGGCTATAGACCTGATAACTTTGCGTGGCCAGAAGCGGCTTGCCGACGCTGATATTGTAATTTGGGCCTCGTCACTTATCCCACAAGATCTCCTCGTCCATTGCAGCGAGGATGTTGAGCTCTTTGACTCCTCAGGCATGACACTCGAAGATGTCCTTGAAATTTATGCAACTCGTTCAGAAGCTGACATCGTACGTCTCCACTCAGGAGATCCGTCGATCTATGGTGCCATCGCCGAACAGATAGATTTTTTAGAAAAAAACAGAATCGAATTCGAAGTTATCCCTGGTGTGACCTCCGCATCGGCGGCTTCTGCGGTGATAGCTAGGGAGTTCACGGTCCCGGGTAAGGCGCAAAGCGTCGTCTTCACCCGGATCGAAGGCAAAACCAGTGCCTCCATACCTCCAGGTGAAACGGTTGAAAACTATTCGAAGGTAGGGGGCACTCTGGCCATATTCCTATCTGGTGCAATGCCGGAGAAACTCCAGGCGGAGCTCTTGGGTCCGGATTCGGTCTATAACCCAAACACACCCGCCTATGTAGTTGTAAGGGTGAGTTGGCCAGACCAACAGATCGTCGAGACCACGTTAGGAGAGCTGAGCAAGACCATGAAAACGGTCGGCGCAACTAGAACTCTCCTCGTGCTCGTGGGTGAGGCGCTGGCGGGTCAAGGTGAAAAGCGGAGTCACCTATACAATCCGACTTTCGCCCATCGATATAGAAAGCGCTCAAAGCAGGGTGATACCGCCGGACGGCCGACCGGAAGGAGCAAGAGGGTGGCAGATTGATGGGTCCAATTTCTCCCCCGGACGAAGAGGGTCTCGGCCCAAAACCGGCCGGCAAGCTAAGGAGCGGCTGGACGACCGGAACTTGTGCCGCCGCCGCAGCGAAAGCCGATCTAATAAGGCAGCTCACCGGTGTGGCCCCGACGGCCGTAGAAGTTACCCTCCCCTCAGGCATAAAAGTACCCTTCGAAGTATTTCAAGATGATCTTGGTAGTTGCTACGTCATCAAAGACGCTGGCGACGATCCTGACTGTACTCACGGCGCCCATATCACGGCTTCGGTTGAAGTACTCGACCACCAAGGTGAAGTAGCCATTCTTGGAGGTTCAGGCGTTGGCCAGGTTACCAAGCCGGGTCTAGGACTTGAAGTCGGCTCGCCGGCAATCAATCCCGTGCCACAAAAGATGATTCGCCAAGCGATCTCAGAGGTAACCGACCTCGCGGTCAAGGTCACCATCGTCGTACCCGGAGGGGAAGAGATGGCTAAGAAAACGACTAATTCTCGACTTGGAATCCTGGGTGGAATTTCAATTCTAGGTACAACGGGTGTTGTCAAGCCATTCTCCACCGCATCTTTCAGGGCGTCGGTCGTCCAACAGATAGATGTAGCATCGGCTCAGGGATCGAAGGAGATCGCCTTTGTCACCGGCTCACGTTCTAGTGAATTCGCACTACGAAACTATCTAAGGTTGAGCGACACGGAGGTGGTCGAGGTTGGTGACTTTACCGGCGTCGCCATAAAAAGAGCCAACAGGAATCAAATTCCAACCCTTCACTGGATTGGGATGGTTGGAAAGGTCTCCAAGCTTGCTGAAGGTACTACGATGACCCATTTTCATCGATCCAACCTTGACACCACTGTGCTAGAAAGCGCAGCTAGGGAAGCGTCGGCCGACCCTCGGATAGTCCAATCCGCCCACGAGACAACTACCGCCAGACACTTCTATGAGGTCTGCGAGGCGATGGGCGATTTTACACCAATGGAACTTCTCACCTTGTGGGCCGCACAAACACTTAGCGCTAACCTATCAAGTTCTTCCACCATCGACGTTACCATGGTCGACTTTGATGCGACTAAAGCTGTTTCGACCTCACCCGCTCTAAGGGGACAGGTCGAAAAATAAATTGGACTGCTTAAAATGATGAACACTTCCAAGGAAATGGGTGGAGCCGCAGTATCCATAGTCGGACTCGCTTCCACTGACAGCAAGTGGATCCAGCCGGCGATGCTTGAAAAAATCCGTCAGGCGAAATCGATAGTCGGTTCGAGCAGCAAGATTGCCAAGCTTTCTTGGCTAATAGAGCCAAATCAGGAAGTCTTCGCATTTCCATCACCCATGGTCGATATTTTTGATCAGATTCCGGCAATGGCTAAGCCAGTAGTAGTTCTAGCTTCAGGTGATCCAGGGTTTTTCGGAATAGTTCGATTAGCAGGAGAGCGGCTTCCAAAAGACTCATTCGAAGTCTTTCCAAACGCGTCCTCTGTGGCATGGGCCTTTGCTCGCCTAGGAATCAATTGGGAAGACGCCACTGTGATCTCATTTCATGGGAGGAATCAAAATGACTCACTCGATGAGCTGGCCAGGGTACTAAATAACCCGAACGCTATGAAGTTCGCCCTTATCTCCTCACCAACCTACGACGGCCGGGCTTTAGGCCAGACAATTGCCACCATGGCAACTGATGAGTGGGAGGTCCACATCTTTTCTGAGATACTTTCGGAGCAAGAGGGCCACTTTGCCTTTTCTACCAAGGCCTTTTCTACCAAGGCCTTTTCTATCGAGAGCAGCCCCCGGGAATTAGAAGGTCAACTGGCAGGGGAAAATCTGGATTTCGCAGTGGTCATCGCGATCAGAAAACCGGATCGCATCGACACAATCCCTCGGCGACCAACGACTTCGTCCTCCCTTCAGGGGATTTCACACCTAACTCGACCTTCGGCTTTTTCCTCCAGTGCGTTTATAACCCAAGACAATCCTTTCACCAAACCCGAGGTCAGGGCGGTGATACTCTCAAAGCTTCAAATCGATAGGCTTGAACCACACGCCCGGCTAGTTGACCTGGGTGCTGGAGTTGGGACGGTCGGGATATCGGCGCTAGCCTTGAGACCTGACCTCATTGTCACCTTCGTCGAGAAAAATCCCCACAGGCTAGACATCATTCGCAGAAATCTCAATCTGTTCGGCTATAGCGGAAACTTAATCCAAGGTGACAATTGCGAATTTCCTGAAGTCATCTCGAACTCCGAAGCTATCTTCCTCGGTGGAGGTTTCTCTGACTTCGAAAAGATCGAGTCACAAGTCCCGCATAATTCCAGCTTCGCCGTTGCCTCCGCCTCATTAGACCACGCAAACAGGGCCGGAGCACTCTTGGGAAATCTATGCCAAGTATCAGTATCTCATTCTGTGAGCCTGGTCGACGGGACACTTCGTTTAGTCTCCGATAACCCGGTCTTTATCTCCTGGAGAGAAGTAAACCAACATGACACATAAGAACACCGCTGGGACACCCAGGTTGATCTGCCTTTATCTTTCGGAAAAGGGGCGAGTTTTAGCCAATAGGATATCTCCCACGACCCTACCTTTGTCCGAAGTGAAAATTGGCGAGGTCTTCACCAGCTTCGACCAGATTGTATTTGTAACTACGGCGGCGATTGCGGTAAGGTCAATAGCCCCGCACATTAGCTCAAAGGCTACGGACCCTTCGGTGGTATGTGTTGATGAAGATGGCAGCTATGCCATACCACTCCTCGGTGGCCATCGGGGAGCAAACAGACTTGCCAAAACGATAGCGGCGACTATTGGGAGCGAGCCAGTCATTACAAATCCATCCGACCGAAACAACACCTACACCCTGAACAGTTTCGCCGGATATCATGCCGTCGGCGATATAGCCCACTTTCAAGCTCAATTGAACTCCGGGATCGTCCCAAGAGTCACAAATTCGACAGGCTGGCCCCTCCCTGGGGCATTAGCCGATTCAGCCACTTCGGACGACGGTCCAGAAATCCTAATTTCAATCACGAGGCCCGACTTAGCGCACCTTAGGCTGGTTGGATCGGTCCAACTCATCCCCGAATTACTCGTGGTGGGAGTCGGGTGCTCCAGCGATGCGACCCCGGACGAAGTCGCCTCGGCAATAGAGGCTACGATGATCGAGTCAAATCTAGCCAACGAAGCTATCCACACCTTCGCAACGATTGATATTCGAAAAGATCACCCGGCCATTGTCGCCCTAAACCACCCAACCGTCTTCTTCGATAGCTCCCAGCTAGCCCGAGTAGAGGTTCCCAATCCGAGTAGTACTGTACTTGACTCGGTTGGAAGCGCCTCCGTTGCTGAGGCGGCCGCAATCCTCGCGTCTGGATCGCCCGACGGCTTGATTGTTTCAAAGAGAAAGTTCCGGGCGGTCACCGTGGCCGTGGCCCAGCGATCAGCTAAGCCCGGCCGATTGTTTGTAGTTGGCCTTGGCCCGGGCAATCCCGACCTTAGGACATTGCAGGCCGCAAATACCATAAGTCACGCCGAAGTGGTTACCGGCTTCGGACCATACGTTGACCTCTGTAGTGACCTTCTGACTCCCAACCAGAAGGTCAAAAGGTTTCCGATTGGCGAAGAAACCCACCGAGTGGACTTTGCTATCGATTCGGCCATCGCCGGCTACGAAGTGGCACTGGTTTGCTCCGGGGACCCGGGGGTATTCGCAATGGCTAGCCTGGCCTTCGAGAGGGCAGAGATCATTGGCTTCGATCCAAAGCTAATTACCGTGGTGCCTGGGGTAACGGCGGCACTAGCGTCTTCTGCGGTCGCCGGGGCCATCCTTGGGCATGATCATGCGTATATTTCACTATCTGATCTAATGACACCGTGGAGTGTCATCGAAGAACGGGTAATCGCAGTGGCACGGGCGGACCTCGTTGCGGCATTCTATAACCCAAAATCAAGCCGAAGAATCTCGCAACTCAACAAGGCGATCGGAATCCTCGCTGAATTTAGGCCCGCAACAACGCCCGTCGTGGTAGCGAGGGCGGTAGGGAGAGACCACCAGTCGGTGAAGGTTGTCCAACTAGCTGACTTCAGTAGCGACGAGGTTGATATGGAGACACTAGTAATAGTCGGTTCAACGACATCGACCTTCGCTGGGATACGGGCGTATACCCCACGCGGATATAGCGAGAAGAAATGACCCCACAGATGCCAAGCCAGTTATGACTACACCACTCATAGGTTCAGTTAAGGCAGTAAAGGTGATGCCGATTTTTGAAATCGCCATCGCCGACTCTTGTACCGCGTGTGGCTTATGCGTTCTGACCTGCCCGACCAAGGCACTCCGGCCGTCCCCGTATCGACCGGGGTTCCTAGCCGATAACTGCACCGGTTGCCTTTACTGCCTAGAGGTTTGCCCACGGGGATCCATAAGTATCAATTGAAACCTAGAAAGCAAATGCCATGCCACATCCAATAGAGGAACAGTCGTACCAAATACTCGGGAAGCGTCTCGATTTCGCTTCATTAGATGACGACAGCGCAGAGATCATTGCACGAGTGGTCCACTCCACCGCAGATTTAGACTTTGCAAGATCTATGGCTATTACCAGCAATTTCGTCATCTCTTCGCTGAAGTTGCTCCAGGATCACAGACCAATTGTGGCCGACGTCTCGATGACAAAATTCGGTATTAGCTCCAAGGAATCGATCTCAGCAATTACGGAACAGTTTGATCTCCTGGAGAGTAGAACTCGAAGTTACTCCTCAATGTTCAAAGCGGTTAGCAACTTTTCCCCCGCAATATTCGTGGTCGGCTGCTCACCGACCTCCTTGGAGGCACTACTCGACCGCTCCGAGTTACTTGAAGGCTCGGTAGTAATTGGCATGCCTGTTGGGTTTGTGGGAGCGGCTGAATCAAAATTACGCCTGAGAAATTCGGACCTTGAATTTGTTACAAACAGTGGCGAAAGAGGTGGTTCCGCAGCCGCAGCCGCTGCGATGAATGCGCTGATCCGCATCTCTAATGGTCAGAGATACGTCAAAGATGGTCGTATTGTTGGTCCATATCAAACTGCTAACGGAGTATCAAATGAACTGGGAAACTAATTCAGCGCCGACTAATTCTACCGTTGAGGATTCGGACCGATCCAGCCTTATTCCAGACGACGTGGAGGCTATTTTCGTCATGGGGCACGGCACTAAGTCCGTTGATGGCAGGAGTCAGTTTCTCGAAGCGGTTGATCACCTGAGGGCGTCGATCAAGCAACCGGTCTTTGCGGGCTTCATCGAGCTTTGTGGGCCAAATATGTATCCGGCAATGGATGAACTTCTAGCAACTAATCCAGAATCCATAGTCGTCGCACCCCTTATCCTCCTTCCAGCTGGCCACTTGAAGGACGATGGCGCCGAACTGGTCAACTACGTGCGCAGGAAGTCGCCTCAGGTAGATGTGGCATATGCCCGAGACCTTGGCGCTCACCGCCTAATACTTGACACAATAACGGCCCGTATACATGCTGCCAATGGCGGTCCAGATGAGGCGGTCCTTCTAGTAGGGAGGGGAGCGTCAGACCCTGACGCCAACTCAGAACTTTTCAAGATATCACGGCTGGTCAAAGAGTTCGGAGGCTTCATCGAGGTCGAAACGAGTTTTGTTTCCCTCGCCCTTCCCTCGGTAATAGAAGGGTTAGATCGCTTATATTCCTTGGGTCGCCGAGACATAGTCGTGCAGCCTTACTTCCTCTACCGCGGTGCCCTATTGGATCGGATCTACGCTCAAGCAAGTCAATGGGCCACTAACCACCCGGACTGCACAATCTCGCTAGGAAAAGAGATCGGAATCGACGACAGCGTAACCCAGGTTCTAATTGAAAGAATTGCTCAGGCATCTCGAGTTCCCATACTTATGAGCTGCGATATATGCATATATCGCCATCCAATTTCACTTCGGGGTGGTAACTAGCTAAACCAGTAGCTGGGTGCCTTACCTTGATGCCCGGGGTGAACACCTCGGCACGGGCGTAGTTCTTAGCCAAATCCCTTAATTGCCATACCAACAGAGTGAAACGAGGATATC
This sequence comes from Thermoplasmata archaeon, assembly GCA_021836665.1. Next base: position 9,174 of record JAKBHQ010000419.1, on the reverse strand, counting down.
ATTAGCGTGGTTTAGGCCGAGTTTCTTTTGGGGGGAAAATGGCAATAATGAACACACAGCTAAATACCTGGCTGATGCTGGATCACGCTAAGAAGCACTTTGGAGAGGTAGAGATCGTCACTCAACTATCTCCTACTTCGACCCATCGATACACTTACAGTGACATGGTCGAGCGTTGTTTTAAACTCATGAACGCTATCGAAAAGATGGGATTGGAGCCCGAATCACGGATTGCTACTATGGCATGGAACGGCTATTACCACCTGGAGTGCTACTTTGCGATACCGTCATTAGGGTACGTACTTCATACGTTGAATTCAAGGCTCTCTCCCGCCGACCTAGTTTTCATTATCAACGATGCAAATGATGAAGTAATATTTGCTGCTCCTGACCTTTTGCCACTGCTAGAAGCAATTCAGGATGACATACCTACGGTAAAGAGATTCGTCGTTTTATGCGACAAGCTTCCAGCAACCACCTTGCGGGGAGCGATATCGTACGAGGAACTTATTGCGGATGAGGAGGCGACCCACTCCGTCTTAGATATCCCCGAAGACACGCCCTCCAGCCTCTGCTACACGTCTGGTACCACAGGAAGACCCAAGGGCGCTCTATACACCCACCGGTCAACTTACCTCCACGCTCTCGGAGTGGCCCTGCCTAGCGGAATGGGCATCTCACCAAGCGATGCTGTGCTCCCAATTGTGCCAATGTTCCATGCAAACGCCTGGGGCTGCGTCCACGCCTCGGTAATAGTTGGAGCCAAGATTGTCTTCGCAGCGACTCCCCTTGACCCTGTAAGCCTCGTAGATTTCTTAACCGAAGAAGAGGTGACCTTAGCCGCCGGAGTACCAACGGTTTGGATTCAGCTAGCCGAAGAACTTTCACGCCGCAAAGTCAACTTGCCGATGCTGAGAGAAATCGTCTCCGGGGGGTCGCAACCACCGAGGCCCCTCATCGAGAGGTATCGGGAAGAATTCGGAATTCCAATCACTCAGGCTTGGGGAATGACCGAAACCTCGCCTCTGGCATCCATGGCGCGACCGAAACACTCCTTGAAAGCTCTTGACGGCGAAGAGAGGCTCAACAGAATTGAAACCATGGCTGGCCTGCCCGTTCCTGGAATATCGGTATCGATCCGCGACGAAAATGGGGATGAGGCACCCTGGGACTCAAAAACAATGGGTCAACTCTATGTAAAAGGCGCCTGGGTCATAGATAGCTACCTCTCGGGACGGAGTCCAGAATCCTTTACCCCTGATGGTTGGTTCGCCACTGGAGACGTCGCCATAGGAACACCTGACGGCTACTTCAGCATCGCTGATAGAACCAAGGACATGATAAAGTCCGGGGGTGAGTGGATCTCATCGGTTGAGATGGAGGGCGCCATAATGGGAATGCCAAACGTCCTTGAAGCGTGCGTTATTGCAATTCCCGACCCGAAGTGGCAAGAGCGGCCCCTCGCAGCAGTTGTCCCAAGGGATGGAGCGACCATTACCATAGAGGACGTCCGTGCACACCTTACAAAGTCAGGTTTTGCAAAGTGGCAGCTTCCAGATCGTCTAGAAATCATCGACATGGTTCCTAGGACGTCGGTTGGAAAGTTTGACAAGAAGGTGCTGAGGTCTAAGTTTGGCGATTGAGCCAGTATCTAGAATGACCTCCCATGGACTTACAACATATGGGTAGAGTTTTTCAGTTGAAACAACGGGTGCTACTCGCCGACGCTGATCCAAACGGTCGAATGCGCCTAGATGCTATATCTCGAGTCCTTCAGGATGCAGCGACTTTGGATGTCGAAAATACAAGCCTGACCAAAAAAGGCCCCTGGGTCATTAGGTGGATGGAAATGACGGCTCATGGCCTGCCCAGATACTTGGAAGAGTTGGCGATAGAAACCTTCTGCTCAGGTTTGGGGAGGGCTTGGGCTGAAAGGTCAACCGTTATAAAATCCAAATCCGCCTCGGTCACGGCGACTGCTAACTGGGTTCTGCTCGATGATCTTGGAAGGTCCCCAATTCGGCTTTCCGAAGAGTTTCTATCTGTTTACGGTCCGTCGGCGAATGGTAAGGTATCGAGCCCGAGACTCCATCTTCTACAGCGCTTGGGTGATTTCAAGCCTTCAGAAAAGCTAGAAATCCCCTTGCGCTTTTGCGATCTTGACATTATGGGTCATATGAATAATGCTGTCCACCTCGCCCTAGTTGAAGAATCGCTCTTTCAACTAGGTCTGAAACTCCTTGATGAATTTAGCTATCGGATAGAGTTCCTGGCTGAAATCGAGCCAAATGCACCTGTCGTCATTGAGCATCGGGAATCCGATAGCTCAACTCTGTTAGCACTTGTTCAAAATGAAGCTACAAAATCAATAGTTGAACTATCTCAGGTGATCCACTAGGACCTCATTCCTGGCCAGCTGGACGTCCGCGAGTCTCGGTCCATCCCCGGATCCTGGCACTTCGAGAATTACATTCGTATCCCTAAAGACGTCTTGGCTCATCAAGTTTCTTAGCCCAGTCAATCCGATGAGTCCCTCGCCAAGGTTCGCATGCCTGTCGGTTCCTTTTCCAAGTGGGACTTTTGAGTCGTTGAGATGGACTACTTCGGGACTTCCAATCGTGTTGACGATATCCTTTACCAAATCAATCGCAAGGCTTGGAGTAGAAAAGTCGTATCCCGCTGCAAAAAGGTGCTGTGAATCGATACATACGCCAATCGCCGCCCTTTTCCCTACCTCATGCATCAACCAGGCCAACTCTTGCAAAGTAGCTCCGATGGTACCACCGGATCCAGCCGTATTTTCCAACAGGAGTTTGACTTCGCCTTCACAAGCCTCAGCGGCGGCAGAAATGGAATCGATCAACTCGCCAGCTAACCTTTCCATCCCCTCACCCCTATGACTTCCGGTGTGCAGCACTACGTATGGAACTCCAGTCAAGCTAGCTGATCGCATCGTGTCGAGCAGCAGGTCGACAGACTTTCTTCGAATCTCCTCATCCGGAGATGCAAGGTTAATGAGGTAAGAAGCATGTACTACTGCCAGGGTTCCCCTTGTCTCCAATTCGGCTCGAAACGCTATGGCATCAGCAGCGGAGGGTGTCCTAAACGCCCATGACCTGGGATTCGATATAAAAAACTGGACTACATTCGCTCCAATATCTGCTCCACGCTGAAGAGATTTTACCAATCCCCCAGCGGCCGATACATGCCCGCCAACTCTCAACTTGCCCCCAATCAGTGCGCTCCATCATGAACCTAATCCCTCATCCGGCGATAATGCGAGACTCGAACCCTAAAAGGGTAAACTGGAGATCGACCTCAACACTATCGATCGACTTTTTCCAAAAGTAGTAAATTGGCGTGGAGATCAAAAGTAGGGCTCTCAGTTCTACGGCAATAACAGCAAACAACCAATTAGGCACTAGTCTCATTTGGGCGGTAACTCTGATTTCACATAGAAATCTAAGAGTTCCGCCATTCTCAGGGAAAAGAGCCAACAGAGGCCGGACAAGAGTAGGTCATGTCGTCAAAGATTGAAGTCGAGCTGACTAGCGATCGACAGGATGGAACCTGGACTTGGCGCGCAGCAGGCGCCAAGGCACCAAAGGGGACGCTAAGTACAACTTTGCTCTATCAAGGGGCAAAGATAGGGGACATCGTAAAGGCTGAAGTTGTTTTCGCAATGGATGGCATAGAGGTTGAAGCGGTATATCCGCCTAAATCGAAGGCCCAACCGGAAAATATCATCACCGTTATTTCAAAAGAGCCCAGAGAGCTAATCACCTCCAACGTATCAAAACGTAAGGGGAACGAACGTCGTGGTGATGATGCCAGACGCCCACCAAGAGGCGAAGGGCAGCGAGACGATCGCAGGGATAGAAGGCCGAGGACCGAGGTCAAGGATTCCGGCGGCGCTTCCGAAAGAAACGCCACAACTCCAGGTGGTGAGCGTCAAAGATCTGAGAGGCCACGTGGCGATAGAAGACCGACTCAGGATCGCGGTCCACGGCCGGAGCGACCATCATCTAATTCAGCTTCGCAAACTGCTCCAGATCAACGCGCTTCGCGTACAACCAGGTCCCAGGCGGACAGGCCGTCAAGACAACTTGCCGATAGGTCCGCAAAGCTACAAGTTGGAAATCGGCATCGAATTGCTCTTATCAATTCTCTCCCTGAAGAGCACCGAATTATTGCGGAGCAGCTTTCAAAAGGCGGCCTTTCAGCGGTAAGAAGCGCATTAGCAGCCGCCAACGAAAAGGCGAGAAGCGATGGGAAACCTGAGACCCAGGAAGGCCCAGTTCTAAAAATTGCAGAGCAGCTGGACCCCCAGATGAAACTGGCATATTGGTTCGACCGTGCAGACGCAATCAATAAAGATGTCTCAAAGGTTTCACTTCGCGACATTCGATCAGTCGTGGCCGCCGCCGAACCGCTTTCGAAAGACGATCGCGTTCGGGAACAGGCAGAAGCGTTGAAGGCCCTTTGGAAGGAGATGTCTGAAAAGACCGTCACGGACTGGTTGAAATCTATTTCAGATTCTCTCGATGAGAATCGGCTGATTCGGGCCCTTAGGCTCGCCTCCCGCCCACCGGAGCCTACGGCAAAGTTTCCAGCAGACCTTGCGTCTAGATTAGTTGAATCAACCAACGTAGCGATGGCTGCTGATACTCCGCCTGAGAGATGGCTCTCTGTTATGGATGCGCTTTCCGAGTCGCCAATCCGCAGACAGGTAAAACCAGTAGCGCTGCCCGAGGGTGCCACGGCGGAACAACTCGACATAGTAAAACAGGCCAGTAGCAGGATTCCAGCACTTACGGAGATGCTGGGTATATCCATGCCTCCACCCCCTCGACCGCGGCCGGCCAGGCCTGGATCGCCTAAGGTTGGCCAAGCAAGGGGCAGGTCGAATATCTCACCCGTTACAGAGGCTCCCGTTACAGAGGCTCCCGTTACAGAGGCTCCCGTTACAGAGGCTCCCGTTACAGAGGCTCCCGTTACAGAGGCTCCCGTTACAGAGGCTCCCGTTACAGAGGCTCCCGTTACAGAGGCTCCATAGTACTGATCACCTTTGATCAAGAAGCGGCCGTCAAAGTCGGTAAAATACCCGTCAGTAACTTCGCTTAGTAATGATTCATCAAAGAATACGGTTCTGATCCTGAACCGGGGTTATTGATTGGTTCGAGGGGCCACACCGGCCCCTCGAATCGCTTTTTATGGCACAATTGCCAACCAGCTCGGCTAAGGGCTACAAGACCCTTCTAATTTGCTTGTAGTCATCGATTGGGATCAGCACATCGGGCATAGGTTTCCAGGGAACCTGAAAACCGCCTCCGTCGACCATCAGTCCAGCAAAGCGAGCAAAACTTCAAGGTCTTGGCTGCTGGCCACTGGATAACCTAGCAAAACTTTGATATTGGTATGTTCAAGCAATTACGCCACTCTTCGGAGCATTTCCAGGCTGAGAATTGGGTCCAGGATTACCTTGACCCTTACTCCCTTGACCGGGTTGAAAAGCGACAACCCTAGTCAAGACGTTATTCTTCTCAATTAATCTCGCGCGAAGCTTGATTCCTGCGCCAAGGTCAGCCTGCATTTGTTGTAAGGAAAGCTTTCCAAACTTAGTACTTTGGCCGATACTTTCCGTAATACTGACGCCCGCAGGACCCGCAATAGTAATGGAAGTAGGCGAAAGCGCGGTTACCAACCCCCTATCAAAAGAGAGCGTAATCGTTTTCCCAGAATGACTTGTCCTGGTCACCACCACCTCCTGACCTCGCATGAGCCAGGATAACCAGCCCTTACCAGCACCTTTTCCTGTAGCAGTTGCACCTTTTAGGGCTACCGGCGCTACGATACTGGTCGGACCGGTTGATGACACATTCGACATAGCAGGCGACAATCCCAAAGCGGCCAAGCCGCCCACCATGGCAACTCCACCTACGGCGAGGCTTAATTGTTTTTTAGAGATAAAAGTTGCAAATTTCATATCATCAGTATCGTATGCCCATGTAAGTGAGCTATTACTAAATCATTATGAAAGTGTTAGGTGATGCATAACAGACACAAATCGGAGCGTTTCAATTAAAGTCAACTCCATTTCTGCCCAGTTTGGATTGATAAGCAAGACTAAGGTCATATCAAGGTAAAGATAAAGGGGGCTCGATGGAAGAAGTACTTAGTGCGGAAACTATTGACCACGTGCTGATCATCACCATCGATAGACCCGAAGCTAGAAACGCTATAAACCCAAGGGTAGCACGGGAGATTGAAGATCAGCTAGATCGCCTGGAACTGGATCAAAATCTATGGATCGGAATACTCACAGGCTCCCCGCCAGTTTTCTCTGCCGGAGCCGATTTAAAGGAAATTGCCGCTGGGAATGGCGACAAGCTGTCCACCGAAAAGGGAGGATTTGCCGGAATTGCTAAAAGGCACAGGAGAAAGCCTCTTATCGCCGCAGTGGAGGGTCCCGCACTAGCAGGGGGCTGCGAAATTGTCCTCGCCTGCGACCTAATCGTGGCCAGCAACCAAGCCACCTTCGGATTACCAGAAGTAAAGCGATCACTAGTTGCTGGGGCAGGCGGACTCTTTCGGCTCTTTGATCGACTTCCAGCTAGTGTCGCCACCGAAATGGTTCTGACTGGAAATCCGATCACCTCGGCCACTGCAGCCCAATATGGGATGATAAATCGACTTTGCCAAGATGGAACTGCCCTAGAAACCGCGCTCGCCCTAGCTAGACAAATCTGCGAAAATGCACCGCTTTCTGTTTGGGAGTCGCTTGGCGTGATGCAGTTCGCTCAGAGACACCGCGACTCAGAACTATTCAGATTGTCCAGCGATGCTCTAATGAACGTAATGAATTCCGACGACTTAAACGAAGGTCTCCAAGCGTTCATAGAAAAACGACCGCCCAAATGGGTCGGGAAGTGACCGACCTAGGAGATCGATCGGCGTTGGGGCTGAATCTTGATATACCATGACTGCAAATACTTGGTAATACGAAATAGACGCTCGCTTTTGCCAGAGGAACCAATGTAGGTCAATTATTCGGTATTTCTTCAACTCTATTTACTCGTGCCTGCGAGTCAAGCCATCTCGGTTGGTGGGACGAGGTTGATTTCACCAAGTAATCCAACTACGCCGTCCGCCAAATCCAAAGCGCCCACCATGTTAATTTCAAACCATCTGGCATCCTTTGCGTCATCACCCGCAACAGGTAAGTTCACAGAAAGATCCGGGCTAACGAGTTCTACATAGTAATCAATGATCAGGTATCTGTTTTCCTCATTGTGAACTTCAACCCTCCGATGATGCCGCCGCACCTTTGCCGTTACGCCGGTCTCTTCGAGGAGTTCGCGCTCTACCGCTTCTTGCAGGGTCTCCCCTGGCTCCAGTTTGCCTCCTGGTGGTGCCCACTTGCCTATTCCGATTCCCCTGCCCCGCTGCACCAGAAGGATTTTTCCTTCACAAACGGCAATTGCCGCTACCGCTATTTTGAGGTCCATTGGTCCCCTACCCGCGCTGGCTATCGAAACCAGCCAACGATAGTTTCAGCACCAGCAGCCTGGCTTTAAAACCAAGCCCTTCGAACAGATTCTTCACTTCACGTGCGCCAGGCAGGGCAAGCGCATCCAGACTCCTTAAGCCCCGGGAATAAGCCAACTCGACAACCGCCTCGAGCAACGCCTCGCCAATGCCTATTCGCCTGGCCCCTGGTTCCACATAGATTTGATCCACGGTTCCAGTCTCGTTAGCTTCAAAAACGACTGAGCAGTAGCCAACTATGCATCCGTCGATTTCACTCACTATCAGTACTCTGCCTTCTTCACCACTGGGTGCAGTACCAATAGTGCGTACAAGATCTTCACCTCCTCGGAGGTTAGCCATCTCGAATAGGAACTGACTCCGCAAATCGCTGACAGCGGGCTCGTCGCTCGAAACTTGGCGCCTCACGACAAAGTGCGGAAACTCACTTGAAGTCACTATGAAATCCTGACAAAATCCTCAAGAGGCGAAAACCCCTATGACCGCAAAGTCAAACCGCTCCCCGACAACTCTAAAATTACGACCTGTTGTCCAAGCATCTAAATTTTCCAGAATAGAACATGGCATTGACCCGCAAAGTTGACCAAACGGAGGATAGCAGCTAATCGCCTTGTTGTGCAATGCGATTTTCACGAATCTCAGATAGACGATTGAGGATGGTTCTTCGCCTCCTGCCAGCTAGTTCGTATCCCTCAACCTCGGCAAGTTCCTCTTCGCCGAGGAGCTCGAGGTGTCGTATTACCTGAGCAGCAGTCAATTGATCGTAGTTGGCAATCGTTCCAACCACTCCCGAATTAGCCGCCGATTGCGATGGCTTAGGCTCCCCCTGAGTACTGTCCGCTGAGCCATCTCGGCCCTTATCTTCTCTACGACCGCCTGGTGCCCCTCCAAAGAGATTCTTCACGCCTGAGACTACTTCATCGACCTTCGGTCCATAGCTATGCCTCAGAAAGCCCACTGTGAGCCTTCCGACCATCTCCGCCGACTGAATCTTTTCAGCAACTATTCTCTCGCCGTCTTTGGCCGCGGTAGGGACCGCCTTTGCCAAGGCGGACGTCACCCCAACTGAAAAATAGACGACATCCTTGACAAAACCTCTAGGGTCAAAACCTTCGGGACCGTAGGCCGGGCCTTCCTCTTGAGTCATGGAAGAAAACCTAGACGCAATCCCGACAGAATGAGCGCTTCGGGTCGGCCAACTGGCTTCTTTTCTTCACAAGAAAACATGACTGACATACGAATTCATCGGGCTGCCTAGGGAGCACCCTCGTTATCGTTTCTCCTCGATCATCGGCTTCTAGATCGTCGTCGTCGTCGTCGATGACTACTAGGCGCTCGCGAAGTATGTCGTCGAGACTCGCTTCGACTTCATCTTCGTCGATATCGTCGAAGTCATCATCATCTTCATCGGATTCAGTCGAGTCTTCAAGTGCCGATTCGTCATCGTCTGTCTCTAGATCATCGTCCTCATCGTCTTCAACCTCGTCGTCCACAAGCACGTCATCGATGTCGTCCACGAGATCATCTTCAAGGACATCTACAAAATCTACGTCGTCGTCGAAATCAATATCGTCGTCGAATTCGACTTCCTCTTCCTCGAAATCCTCTTCTGAAATAAAATCTGGC
>JAKBHQ010000173.1 GCA_021836665.1 Thermoplasmata archaeon | reverse complement strand
TTGCTATCTCGAACTGACCTCGGGACCCTTCGGAGGACGTTTAGGCAGGCTAGACCGCATCCTTCGCCCAATGCCGGACTCGTTGAGGCGGCATACGCCGAAGCACTAGGTATTGAACTCGGCGGTGAACTGAGCTACCAAGGAGTTGGCGAGTTTCGTCCGCTAGTCGGAAAATTGGGCAATGACGTCGTCTCGGAGGACATCCGGCAAGCCGTCTCGTTGGCTCGCAAGGTCGACTCAGTTTTCGTCACCGCACTGCTGTTATTGGGCGTCTCCATAAGGTGTTTTGCCTATTTCAAAGGGCTAGGAGAAGAGGGTTAATGCGTCCAAAAATGATCGTTGGAACCTCCTCTGATGCCGGAAAGTCGACCCTGGTGTCGGCGATATGTCGGGTACTTTCGGACAGAGGAATCTCAGTAGCCCCCTTCAAGGCTCAGAATATGGCACTAAATTCGGCGGTCACGGAGGATGGCTATGAGATAGGTAGAGCTCAAGCGGCGCAGGCCTTTGCCGCCAGAACTACAGCGACGTACAACATGAACCCTATTCTGCTAAAGCCGGAGTCAGAACAGAGGTCGCAGTTGGTGCTTAAGGGGGAGGTGGTCGGCTCCTTTAGTGCCAAGGAGTATCAAAAACTCAAGCCCAAACTCTTTGACGAAGTACTTTCAAGCTTTCGCGAACTATCTGAGTCCTACGACTTGGTGGTGCTAGAGGGAGCTGGATCCCCGGCGGAAATCAACCTTCTCAAAGACGAACTAGTTAACTTGAAGCTGGCGAGAGAGGTGGGAGCTCGAGCGCTACTTGTTGCCGACATCGACAGGGGAGGGATGTTCGCCCACATCTTTGGAACCATTAAAATACTCCCTAATGATTTGGCCGCTTTAATCGACGGCTACATGATCAACAAGTTTCGCGGCGATTCATCTCTTCTTGAGTCCGGTATTGACCAGCTATCTGCACTTATTGACGCAAAGCCCTTTGGCCTGCTCCGTTACTTCGGCGACACGAGGTTCGATTCAGAAGATTCCCTTGCCATCCCGTTTGGAAAGAGTTCAAACTCCGGAGCGCCTCTCAAGGTCGGTATCGTTGCCTTTCCCCACCTATCTAACTACACAGATTTTGATCCTCTTTTGACCGAGCCATTTGTCGAAGTTGCTTATCTCACAAAAAAGGCTGACATCCACGGGTGTGACCTCGTGGTCCTGCCAGGAACCAAGTCCACTATTGACGATCTTGCCTGGTTGAGGGCCAATTTTGATACCTCAATTCGAAGATACGTCGACGGGGGAGGTTACCTGCTAGGGATATGCGGAGGATACCAGATGCTGGGCCACGTGATAGAGGATGGGATTGAGTCGGAGGTCAAAACCACTTCGGGCCTTGGTCTTCTAGATATTTCTACGAAGTTTGAGCGACGAAAACTGACGCTTACCAGATCTGGACGGTTGATCGACGGCGACGTCGCTATCGATGGATATCAGATTCACAATGGAAGGGTCGTGTACAAAGGCGAGGTCGAAGGACTCTTTAGCCTCGATGAGTCTCCTGTGAGGCATCGTTTTGGCGACAATGACGGCTCCAGCGGGCCAGAGGGTGCAATACGAGCAAATGTTTTAGGTACCACGCTGCACGGTGTTTTGGAGTCAGATGGTTTTCGAAGGTGGCTATTGAGGCTCGTCGCATCGAATAAAGACAAGGATTACTCACCGGGGCCGTCCTACTTGGACCTGAAGGAGGAGTACTACAACGGGCTCGCTGAGTGGCTCATCGCAGCCACCATGCACACAGAGATGCTCGATTGGCTCAGGAGTTAGCGATGCCAAGTTATAGCCCGAAAAGCCGATAATGGACAAAAACAAAATTTGCCCTAAGGATCCCTCCTGATGGGTCACTCCCTCTTTGAGCTGAACTTTTCGCACCGATGGGTATTCAATTTCAACGACGACATTTATTCAAGAGATCGACTAGATAGGTAAATTTGGATTTGGACAGGATCTACTACTTCACGAACGCCGACACTGAAGTAATTACCATGCGCAGCGTCTGGGAAGGGCTTCCGGAAGACTTTCCGGAGCTAATCGTCAGAAAGACTTCTGATTATGCTTCGATAGCCGCCGAGGAGACAGCAACCGACTCTCGGACGGTAGTTGTTGCTCGACTTTTGGGTGGGCAAGACACACAGTCTCTCGCCCAAGACATGTCTCTTTGGGCAAGGAGCATTGGAGGAGTATTTATAGCTTTTCCAGGGGAAGCTACGTTTGACGAGGATCTCGGGTTTATGTCGGAGATACCCGGAGGTTCATATAAATATGCCCTTGAGTACCTGATCAAAGGTGGCCTCGAGAACTTCACGAACTTCCTGCTCTTTCTGGCAGACACCCTCCTCGGATACGGATTTGGCTTTGAAGAACCAAAAGTCGTGCCAAATAGTGGTGTGTACTTGTCGCAAAAAAGCGGTGATCCGCTCGCTCCCAAGGCGGTAGTGGTCTTTTACCGGGCGCACCTTATATCTTCCAACACTCGATTTATTCGCGATCTAGTTGACAAGTTGGTCCTTTTGGGAATGAGCGTAGACGCCTATTTCTGCTACTCACTTCGATCAGCCCCCAACGAAGAAGGATTGACACCCGCTAAAGAGATTCAGAGGCTCAACCCGGACGTCGTAGTTACCACGGTCCTCGCATCAGGGAGCTTTGACGATGACGAGCTCAGTTGGGATGCGGGAGAGATGTCGAAAATAGGAGTCCCAATAGTACAAGCGTTGGTATCTACGAACTCCCAATCGAGCTGGGACGAATCCGATTTTGGACTCGGACCGATGGATGTGGCTATGAACGTCGCCATCCCCGAGTTTGACGGCCGGATCATCTCGGTGCCTTTCAGCTTCAAGGAAGTTGTCGACGATGACCAGCACTTTGGTACTGCGATTTCGGCCTACCGAACCTCGGAGGCAGGAACCTTTTCTGTGGCGGGACTGGCGCATAGGCTCGCCCGTTTGCGGCAGAAGTCCAATCAGTCTAAAAGGGTTGCCATCGTCCTTAGCGCTTACCCAACTAGGCGGTCGAGACTAGGAAACGCTGTCGGGCTTGATACCCCACAGAGTGCAGTCGATCTTCTCGTCGAGCTTCGACGAGCCGGATACCATACGGGAGAATTTCCCACAGATCCGGTTTTGCTCATGGAACTTCTCGGGGAACTTGTAGATTACGACTCGACCGAGGTACTCCCTCGTGGTAGATACGAGGTGACCTGGCCGACTGAGAAGTATCTGGAGGAGTTCTCGAAGATCTCAACGAAGGTAAAGGGAGAGTTAACTAAGACCTGGGGTGAGGCGCCGGGTGACGCATTTGTCGCCGATGGAATGTTCCATTTTCCGGCATTGAGGTTTGGAAACGTTATCGTAGCCATCCAACCCTCTCGTGGATTTGGGGAGAATCCGATAGCGATTTATCATTCAGCGGAGTTAGCTCCTATGCACCATTACATCGCTTTCTACCGTTACCTTGACGTTGAGTTCCAAGCGGACGCAATCATTCACCTTGGCAAGCATGGTACCTTGGAGTGGCTTCCGGGCAAGAGTGTTGGGCTCTCTTCCGACTGCTATCCACAGCTTGCATTGGGTGATGTTCCTTTTATCTACCCCTTCGTAGTGAATGATCCTGGGGAGGGTACCCAAGCGAAGCGGCGGACCCATGCGATCATCATCGACCATATGGTTCCCCCGCTGACAAGGGCGGGAAGTTATGGTTCGACTACGCAGCTCGAAGACCTACTGGATGAGCATCAAAAACTTACCGCCCTAGATCCTTCGAAACTTCCCAGGATCAGGGAACAGATTTGGCGACTCCTCGAAGAGTGCAAGATCGATCAGGACCTCAATTTGAACCTTCCGAGCGGGGGCTTTATAGATCCAGACTTTGATTCGATGGTATCGCATATCGATGGCTACCTTTGTGAACTTAAAGATGCCATCATCCGTGGTGGCCTTCACATCTTGGGAAAACCTCCCGAGGGTGACCTGCTTATTGACACCGTGAGCGCAATTACTCGGGTGGCGCAAGGAAATGTGGCTTCACTTCGGTCATTGTTGGCTAAAAGGATCGGAATTGACCCAGGATCTGCGAGCATACGGGATTCGGATTTGCTGGACCAGGCGACACAGGACCTGCTAAGGGAACTGGCCGAGCGGGACTGGCCGATAGACGGACCAGAGGAATTTACCGGGGGCGAGCTTGGCGACGTTATCAATTGGATATCTGGATCGCTAGTTCCAAGGATTAGGCAGACTACAGATGAGATCGAGTCAATAGTTCACGCGTTGTCGGGTGGGTTTGTCGAGCCTGGACCGTCGGGGGCCCCCAGCAGAGGAATGGCCCACGTGCTCCCGACGGGTAGGAATTTCTATTCGATTGATCCGAGGGCGATCCCTTCGCGTCTCTCTTATGAAGTCGGGAGAAAACTGGCCGAATCCCTAGTCGGGAGGTTCGTTGAGGACAAAGGTAGGTATCCAAAATCGGTCGGTGTGGTCATTTGGGGAACGGCGGCCATGCGGACAGGTGGAGATGACATCTCGCAAGTATTGGCACTGCTAGGGGTTCGCCCAACATGGGACCAAGACTCCTCGCGGGTCATAGGTCTCGAGGTAGTGCCACTAGCGGAGCTCGGCAGACCTAGGGTAGATGTCACCTGCCGGATATCGGGTTTTTTTCGTGACGCCTTTCCACAGTCGATCAAACTGCTCGACGAGGCGTTCGAGATGGTGGCGAAGCTGGATGAGATTGTCGAAGCCAATCCGCTGGTTGGTGGTTTTTCAACCCCAAGGATATTTGGACCTCCTCCAAGGGCCTACGGTTCGGGGCTGCTCCCGCTATTGATCTCGAAGGATTGGAGGGGAGATGAGGATCTGACCGAGGTATACCTGAATTGGAGCGGCTTCAGCTATACCAGGTCCGGTTTCGGTCTTCCCGCCAAAGATGCCCTATCTGCGAGACTGCGAGTTACCGAAGTAGCGTCCAAGAATCAGGACAACCGTGAGCATGATATTTTCGATTCAGACGATTACATGCAAGATCACGGCGGGATGATTGCAGCTATCCGGACCCTCTCTGAAAAGGACCCGCTGGCGTATTTTGGAGATTCATCAAGTGTTGAAATTCCTAGAGTTCGCAGTCTCGAGGAGGAGGCGGCGAGGGTCTTTAGGTCGAGGGTTGTGAATCCAAAGTGGATTTCTGCCATGATGCGCCATGGATATAAAGGTGCATTTGAGATGGCGGCGACTGCGGACTATCTCTTCGGATACCAAGCCACAGCGAGGGTGGTCAAAGACTGGATGTTCGATGCATTGACACAAAGCTATGTAGCCGATGAACAGGTATCGGAGTTTTTCAGGCTGAACAACCCCGACGCTTTGGCATCTATTTGCGAACGGCTAATCGAGGCGAATGCGCGTGGCCTCTGGCGAGCAGCTGAAGTTGACCTTCAGCTCCTGCGTAAAAAACTAATGGAGGTGGAAGGTTGGAAAGAGTAGGTAGGGCTATTCGCTATCCATTCGTAGCGGTGGTCGGTCAAAGCAGACTAAAGCTTGCGCTGCTACTTTTGGCGATCGACCCTCGAATTGGCGGTCTGTTGATAATTGGGGAGAAAGGATCGGCCAAGTCTACCCTTGCAAGAGGCGTGGCGGATCTACTTGAAGATGGAGCTCCTTTTGTCGAACTACCTGTTGGAGCTACCGAAGATCGTGTCATCGGGACGCTGGACCTCTCGGGCGTAATCAACAATCGGAGTGAAGTTTTCAAGCCGGGCCTCTTAGTGCAAGCTAATTCGGGAGTTTTGTACGTAGACGAGGTCAACCTCTTACAGGATCACATCGTCGACGTGATGCTGGATGCTGCGGCCTCAGGGACGGTGAGGATTGAGCGAGAAGGTTTTTCAATCGTCAGGGATGCCAGGTTTGTTCTATGCGGTTCTATGAACCCCGAAGAGGGAGAGTTGCGCCCACAGCTTCTAGATCGTTTTGGATTCGCCGTCAATGTGGATGCACTTAGCAGCGTGGAGGAGCGGGCGGAGGCGGTGACCAGACGAGTCGAATATGAGGCTGATCCCGAGTTGTTCATAGTTAATTTCAAAGATGAAACCGATACGCTAAGGGAAAAGGTCGTAACTGCTAGAAGGTTGCTGAACGGCGAAGGTCGGTCTAGGAAGGATCTTTTGGAGTTGGCTAAGTTTGCCGCTCAGGTCTCTATCGCACACGGCGCAGAGGGTTTGCGTTCCGACTTAGCTCTGGTGCGAGGGGCGGTGGCATACGCTGCTCTCTGTGGCAGGAGTGAAGCGACCGAAGAGGATTTGATCGAAATATCCAGTCTTGCGCTGCTTCATCGCTCTCGACGTAGCAGCGAGGATCATTCTCAAAATCATGCTCGTTCGTACCAATTCGAAGGCCAAAAGAGTGACCAACAACTTACGGGTGGAGGGTCATCGGAAGAGCGAGGTACTTCGCTGAATTCTCCAGAGGTTTTAGATGGCCCTGGGAGGGTCCCGAGCGAGGAGGGCGGTGGGATTTCTGCCAACAACCCCCACGGCGTAGAGGAAGCCAATGCTATGGACGACTCTCTAAGTTCAGACTCCTCGGGACAAAGAGGCAGATCCGGCTCTGAAGCTGACCGACAAGAAATCGGTAATACCAGTGACATGAGCAATCCTTCAAA
>JAKBHQ010000047.1 GCA_021836665.1 Thermoplasmata archaeon | reverse complement strand
CATCGCTCCGGTCAACAGGCCGTCTCCCGTAGTCGCATAGTCAGAAAAGATGATGTGACCCGACTGCTCTCCGCCCAATGACAGTCCATTGGCCTCCATCGCATCAAGGACAAATCGATCACCAACAGGAGTGACAAAAAGCGAGACTCCTAATCGCTCCATCGCTTTGTGTAAGCCGAGGTTACTCATCACCGTGGCTGCTATCCCGGCGCCCTTTAACTTTCCACTTTCAAAGAGGTCTGGAGCGAACATAGCCATCAGCTGGTCTCCATCCACCACTTCACCGGATTCACTCACCGCAATCACTCGGTCAGCATCGCCGTCAAAGGCAAGGCCAACATCCGCCCCTAACTCCAGCACCGCCCTCTGCAGCAAACCAATACTCGTCGAACCACAGTCCTCATTGATATTTCTGCCCGAAGGATTGTCCGACAGAACACGCACCACCTCTACTCCGAGTTCGGCAAATAGCTCCTTAGCCACTGAAGCGGCGGCACCGTTAGCCAGATCTAGCACTACCCGCAGGCTTTTGCGATCTCTCCCCGACCCGACTGCGCTTAAAATGTGCTGACGATACTCAACAGAGACGTCCTCGCTGACCAATGTGCCGACGGCTCTGACAGTCCTCGGCTGATTCGAGTGCAGAAAAGCCTCAATGGAGCCCTCAACGGCCTGTTGATCCTGATCGGACAGCTTTCTCCCGCCAGCTGAAAATACCTTTAACCCGTTATCAAAATAGGGGTTATGCGAAGCCGATACAACCACCGCTGGAAGTCGATATAAGGAGGAGGCAAATGCTATAGCGCCGGTTGGAGCTACCCCGACGTCGACCACATCGACCCCCACGCTCATAAGTCCGGCGGCCACACCAGCCACGAGCATCGGGCCAGATTCACGCGTGTCCCTGCCGATAATCACCCGGCTCGCGCCCAAAACTTCGCCCACGCCGATACCCAAAGCAAGGGCCAACGAGACCGTTAAAGTCTCGTTGGCCCTGCCACGAATTCCATCTGTTCCAAAGCGAAGCAAGAAACTAACGCTTAGAGAACTGAGGCGCCTTCCGGGCCTTCTTGAGTCCGTACTTCTTGGACTCTTTCTCTCGTGCGTCCCTGGTCAAAAAGCCAGCCTTCTTGAGGATCCCCCTAAGCTCGGGGTCTGCTTCAATCAATGCCCTGGCTATTCCCAGTCGAATTGCGCCGGCCTGTCCGGCTATGCCACCGCCGTCAACCGTGATGGATAGGTCGTATTCCGATGCAACCTGGGCTACTCGCAACGGCTCAGTAGCCATTGTCTGCTGAGCAAGGGACGTTATATAACTTGCAAAGGGCTTGTTGTTGACCGTGATATTGCCTTCGCCGGCGAAGAGCCTCACCCTTGCAATGGCCTGCTTACGCCTTCCGGTGGACTGAATGGATGTCTTAGTCATTTCCTAAAAACCTCTCGAATCAAAAGACTCAGGAACCCTTCGGCGCCGTGCCGAGGGTGCGTAGAACCGGTTGCTGTGCCTGGTGGGGATGATCTGGACCGGGATAGACCTTGAGTTTCTTGGCCATCTGGCGTCCTAGCGGGCCATGCGGCAACATTCCCTTGACCGCTTTTTCAATAACGAACTCCGGCTTTTCCTTGAGGAGGTCGCGATAGAGCGCAGCCCTAAGGTGGCCGGGATAACCCGTGTGGTGATACGCAAACTTGCGATCGGCTTTATTAGATGTCAACACGATCTTATCTGCGTTAATTACAATCACGTGGTCGCCAGCGTCTAGATAGGGTGCAAAGATTGCCTTATGCTTGCCCCTAATAATATGTGCCACCTCGGTGGCGAGTCGCCCCAACACCATCCCTTCGGCATCTACTACATACCACTTGCGGTCCGCAACAGCGTCAGACTGCTTGGTCACGAATGTCTTCATAATCCTCACCGGTTTAGAACTTGCTCTGGGCGGCTTTTGCGCCCAAGACACGAGGAAATAGCATAGACGGAATTGGGCACTTCACCAACCGGAAACAATAGCGGATCCAGATCCCCAGCTATAGATAACTCGCCGTAACCCACTTCCACCAAATAGAGACCACCCGGAGGTGCTGGATAACGCTTTGTTCCAGAAGGGTACAGCACGCTTTTAGCAAAGGAGCTTACCGAGCATTTGCCCTTCCCTACCTCGACTAACGAACCTACAATGCCCCGCACCATCTGGTGACAAAATGCATTAGCCCAAATTTCGAAGTCGACAAAGCGCCCTCGCTTAGTCAATCTCACCTCAAAAATCCGTCTGATCGTCGATGTACCCTCGGGCCCCTTTTTGCAGAATCCTGTAAAATCATGTTCGCCGATCAATGCATAAGATGCCGATCTCATCGCAGGAAGATCGAGCTCAAAAGGGACATGCCAACTGCGATCGGCGGTCAATGCGTCCCTTTCGGCTCCCGGAAGAATCCGATAAAGGTAGCGGCGGTATCTAGCCGAATGTCGAGCCGAAAAGGACTGGTCCGTCAGTCCGACCCAGTTTACCGAAACGTCGTCTGGCAATTGCCTAGCAAGCGACTGGTATAGGCCGTCAATGCCCCCCTTGTGGCTGGGCCCCGTAAAACTTATAACCTGACCTAAGGCGTGCACACCAGCGTCGGTTCGGCCAGCTACGACAATGTCAACGGGCTCGCGAAGGGCTCGCTCAATCGCTACGCCGAGCACGCCAATAACGGTCCTTTGTCCGGCCTGATAAGCAATTCCGTGATACCCAGTACCGACATAGCTGATCGACGCAGCGTAATGCAAAGCGGCCCCACCAGGGGCCGCTTCAAAATGCTGTATCTCAACCTCTAGGGCCGCAGAAGCTGAAGCATTCTCCTCGTCGAAGAGTCCGCCTTGTTCGGCTTCGCTGTCATGGTGAGACCTTGTCACACCAGTTCTATGACAACCATTGGGGCGTTATCCCCATGACGAGGTCCCCTTTTCAGAATCCTCGTGTACCCACCCGAGCGTCCCTCGTAGCGTGGCCCGATATCTTCAAAAAGCTTATGAGCCATGTCTTTGTCTCTCAAATCTGAGACGACAAGCCGCTGATTGTGGACTCCACCAGCCTTGGCTTTGGTTATCATCTTCTCAACTACCGGCCTCAGCAACTTCGCCTTCGCCTCGGTAGTCATAATCGACTCAGCAGCAAACAGCGACGCCGCCAGATTCGCCAAGATGGCTCGCTGGTGCGCAGCGCTGTGGCCGAGCCTCTTACCCTTCTTAGGGCGTCCCGGTGTCATTAGTCCCTGCTCCTCAATTGAAGTCCGCGGCCTTCAAGTCTCGAAGTGACCTCGTCTAAAGACTTCTGGCCAAAGTTAGTAATTGCAAGTAGATCTTCAGGTGTGCGATTTATCAGCTCACCAATCGAATTGATCTGGGCGCGCTTGAGGCAGTTCCTCGGGCGCTCGGTCAGACCCAGCTCCTCTATCGGGAGGTCCAGGTCGTAGGAACGCACCTCGTCGACTTCCGCCTCTGTCAGTTCGAGGCCCTGAGGACTCTCGCTGGTCTCCGCAATAAGAACCATAAGATTCTTAAGAGTCTCACCTGCGGACGCAAGCGCGTCGGCGGGCGTTATCGAACCATCGGTCTCTATGTCCAACGTCAAGAGGTCGTAGTCGGTCACCTGTTCTACCCTGGTAGGAGTCACCGTAAAAGCGACCCTCCGAACGGGCGAAAAGATCGAATCAACTGGGATTATGCTAATGGTCGCCGACTTCTTGTTCTTGTCGGCGCTTCGATAGCCCTTCCCTCTTTCCACGACAGCGTCAAAAGCTAGCCGACCTTTTGCACTGAGACTGGCTATGTGCAGATCGGGGTTGACTATCTCGATATCGGCGGAAAGAGCAAAATCCTCAGCCCTAACGACCTTGGGTCCACGAACGTCGATCCGAATGGTCACAGGCTCCTCGGAAAAGGACCTCACCACGACGTCTTTTAGATTCAAGACGATGTCGGTGATATCCTCCTTGACTCCGGTAAGCGTAGTGAACTCGTGCAGAGCGTCATCAAAACGCAGCTGAGTAACAGCTGCGCCCGGAATAGACGACAAAAGCACACGCCTCAACGAATTTCCAATAGTGTGGCCAAATCCTGGCTCTAGCGGGCCGATAGTGAACTTCTGACGGTTCCCTATCGCCTCGCCGACGGCTTCAACCTTTGGTCTCTGAATAAAAAGCACTTTACTCCTACGAATTGGTTACTTGGAGTAGAGCTCGACTATGAGCTGCTCTCTTATCTGGGTATCGATCTGTTCCCTAAGTGGCGGATTAAGTACCTTCACCTCGAAACCTGTTCCCTCGGATTCCAGCCAAGCTGGAAGGCGACGGGCTAGGGTATCCCTGGTCGTGCGGACCTGAATGTTCTCACGAGTCTTCGCTACTAGGGCTACGGTATCACCCTTTTTAAGCCGATAGCTCGGAATATCCACACGCCTGCCATTGACCGTTATATGGCCATGGCTCACAAGCTGACGGGCCTGAGATCTCGAAGAAGCCCAACCCGCTCTATAGGTGACGTTATCCAGCCTGAGCTCGAGCATCCTAAGAAGATTATCGCCCGTGATTCCGGCGGCGTGGTTCGCCTCGTTGTATGTATTGGCAAACTGCTTCTCGAGAATTCCGTAGATCCGACGAGCCTTCTGCTTCTCGCGCAGCTGCGTGGAATACTCTGACCCCTGCCTCTGCCGATCTTTACCATGCTCGCCTGGAGGATAGGGCTTCTTACCATCCATTGGGCAAGCCTTATCGCATTTCTCACCCTTTAGGTAAAGCTTCACCTTTTCCCGGCGACATTGCCGACAAACTGGTCCTGTATATCTGGCCAACTTCTAATACTCCTCGACCTAGACCCGACGGCGCTTCTTCGGCCTACAGCCGTTGTGCGGGATTGGGGTGACATCTTTTATAGAAACTATTTCAATTCCGGTGTTAGCAATCGCACGATGCGCTGTGTCTCTTCCGGAACCTGGTCCCTTGAGCAGGACTTCGACTTGGCGAATTCCATGTTCCTGGGCACGCTTTGCGCATGTCTCAGCTGCGACTTGAGCGGCGAACGGCGTCGACTTCCTCGATCCCTTGAACCCGACATTCCCAGCCGACGCCCAGGCAATAACATTCCCTGATGCATCGGTAATGGTCACTATCGTGTTGTTAAACGACGAGTGGATATGAGCAACGCCATAGGCGATGTTCTTACGCTCACGACGCCGCGGACGCCTTCCGCCTGGCTTTGGCTTGGCCATCTAGCAAACCCCTATATCTATCATCGACCGGAACAACAATGCCCGGCTACCGAACTACTTCCGGACCTTCTTCTTGCCCGCAACTGTCTTCTTAGGACCCTTACGCGTCCTTGCATTGGTGTGAGTGCGCTGTCCTCTAACCGGAAGCCCTCTCCTATGCCTCAAGCCTTGATAAGAGCCGATCTGCATCTTTCTCTTGATGTCTTGATCGACTTCACGTCTCAAGTCGCCTTCGACCTTTAGATTCTGGTCGATATAGTTTCTAAGCCGCGCGACTTCTTCGTCGGTCAGATCCTTCACCCTGGTGTCAGGATTAACCTCGGTAGCCTCACATATCTTCCTCGAGCTTGTCAAACCAATCCCGAAGATATATGTCAAGGAGATCTCGAGCCTTTTATCTCTGGGGATGTCTACCCCTGCGATCCTCGCCATTGTCCTACTTCTTAACCTTGCCGCTGCTTGTGTCGAGGATTTTCACAGATCACCAAAACCTGGCGTTCCCTGCGAATCACCTTGCACTTTTCGCAAATAGTCTTAACACTTGGCCGTACTTTCATCGGCTTTCCTCACTCCAGACATCCCTAAATGACCTGCCTGGCTCGCTCACTTATAACGGTAAGTTATCCGTCCTCTAGTCAGGTCATATGGAGTTAATTCGATCTGAACACGATCTCCAGGAAGAATTCTGATCCTGTGCATCCTCATTTTGCCCGAGCTGTGGGCTAAAACCTTATGACCATTCTCCAGCTCGACGCGGAACATCGCATTCGGAAGGGGCTCAACAACCGTCCCCTCAAGCACAATCGCATCTTCCTTTGGTGTCGTCAGAACTTCCTCCTATTGAACTAGCACTACAAAACGGACCCAGACCCACCCCGCAGCCGCGGGTCCCCGAAGACAAGACCAACTGTTCGAAGGCATGGCTCAAGGGAGGGGCGAGTGAGACCCAGAGGAACAATATAGTCGCTTTTGTCCCTTACCTGTTCACAATATTTATCGAGTCACTAATTGATTGGCAAAACAGCGCCAAACGCCAATCCACTCGATATCAATTATGACTCCCGTGGTCGTTAATTATTACTCAGAGATGGTCAAAACCTCTGGTCCATCCTCGCCTACGAGAATTGTGTGCTCAAAATGTGCCGAAAGTGAACCATCTTTGGTAACCACCGACCATCCATCCTCCAATGTCACGGTCTCCTCCGACCCGATATTTATCATCGGTTCGACCGCGAAGACATTTCCGACCTTCATCTTGGGACCCGGCGCTCCGGGCCAATAGTTCGGAATCTGAGGCGACTCATGCATTGCGGTCCCTATTCCGTGACCTACATACTCTTTTACGATACCGAATCCAAAGGGCTTAACGTGCTTTTCGACCGCCCGGCCAATCTCATTTAGGCGATTCCCGTCTCTTATAACGTCAATCGCCTTCCATAGGCTCTCTTCGGTCACTTTGAGCAGTAGCGCCGCTTCGTCAGAAATCTCACCGACCGCTGCAAAAAAAAAT
>JAKBHQ010000248.1 GCA_021836665.1 Thermoplasmata archaeon | reverse complement strand
AAAAGCCAATTTCACTCCTTCTAGGCCCAAAATAATTGGCCTCCCGTCGATCACTTTTGTCCATCATCCAATCGACGGTTTCCGCCATACTCAAAAGTAATTGATCCCTGTGACACAAATTGGTAAATTGATAGAGGATTGCGTGGTAGTTTTTCAATCAATGAACAATTTTGCCGACCAATTTGCCTTGAGTTCCGGCGTCGGCATTTTGGAAATTGCTGCCGCTATTGAATTAGCGTCGAGAAGGATCGCACTACACGAGAGCCTCGGCGAATCTACGCTCGAGCTTTGGGATACTGCCGACTGGAGGTTTCACGCCAGGAACCTCCGCATTGAGGTTCGGAGGTCGCTAGAGCCCGAAGTCGTCATTGCCCCAAGTGGCGGATACGGGCAGATCGGCACTTTGTTGGATCCCGCACCTAGGGACCACGAACATCCCGACAACATCGAGCCTGCAGGGATGGCCCTCAGGGTCAAGGCGATCACGGGCGACAGGGCGTTGATTAAGCTAGCCGAGATCAAGGCTTCTGTTGAGCGGATTTGGATAGTTGATGAGTTCGAAAAGCGTTTGGGTCTCTTTGAGATTAGATCTTGTTCGGATCCAAATTTAAGATGGATAATTCCGCGAGCTCGAACCGGCTACCACTTGGAGTTCAGTTCAATCACCGATAGTTTGCGCCGAGTGTTTGAGCCATGGATATCAATGCCTGAAGACTTTGATATGTGGCGTTTTTCGCTTTTGGCTATCGGGAGAAAACCATTTGATTACACCCCGTCGTTCAGCGTAAGGCTTGAACCAGCTACATCGGCCTCAAAAGGTATTGGGACTCTCCTTCTTTACCTCCAGTCGGCTGCTACGAAGAACCTGGACGGAATGATAGATGACTTAGATCCGGAGTTCACTCACGACTTTCGAGTCTCGATCAGGCGAGCTAGGTCAATAATCGCCGCCTCCTCGTCGCTGCTAGATGTCCAAAAGGCGAAGCAGCTGAGAAGCAGTCTCGGTCAGTTGGCCAACTTTGCCGGCCAGGTGAGAGATCTGGACGTCTCGATCGAAAATATCGCAACTATCCCGGAGCTCAATAATGACTCGACAAAAGTGGCCCTCCAACGCCTTCGAGACGAAGCAAGAGATGAGCTTTTAAAACAACACAACCAGGGACACATAACCGAGGTTCTTGGCCAGTGGCATCGATTTGCAACCGAAGCCTTCCTGTCTCAAATCCCAAAAGAGGCATCGATCTCCCAAGCCGCAAGGTCGCAATTGCTTGAGGCCCGTAGTTCAATGCTCAAGGTTTCCAACAAGAAAAGGATCGAGACCGACCACGAGTCCTTGCACGATCTTCGAAAAAAAGCTAAGGCTCTAAGGTATCTGCTTGAAGGATATTCAAGCCTGCTGGATCCGATCAAAACAAGTACAGCCGTCAGCGATCTGAAGGGGCTACAAGACTATTTGGGAAAGCTGCAGGACAGGGCGACATTACTAGCTCTCCTTCGCCGACTTAATATTGAGACCGTCGATCCGAAGCTCTTCGAAATACCAGCCGGGGTTGGCAAAGCGCTGGCCAGCTTCAAGTCCAAAGAGGCCGACCGCCACTACAAGGAACTTTTGGACGCAATGATTAAGCGAACCCACCAATAAATGTTGAGGAGAAGAGGGTGAAGGTACTGGCCTGCTACTCACTAAAGGGGGGCGTCGGGAAGACGACGACCTCTGTCTGCCTGGCTCATATCTCGGCGACGCTTGGCTTTAGAACGTTGCTTTTCGACTTAGATACACAAGGATCCGCCACTTGGCTCCTCAGAACCAAGCGATCGAGCGGGAATGGTCTAACAAAAGCCGCAAAGGGCGCCTCCAAAGGCGAGAAAAAAGCGCGTTCGCAGATCGTCGGTTCAGACTATGACAACCTTGACCTTCTCCCCTATGGGATCGAAACGATCGACTTAGACCTACAGCTCTCAAGTATGAAACGCCCAGAGCAAGGCGCTTCAAGAATCCTAGGCTTAGCCGAGGGAGACTATGATCTGGTGGTCGTCGACCTTCCGCCCTCAGCTGGAAATCTTGCCCAATCCGTCTTGAAGGAGTCAGACCGAGTTATATTCGTGATGACTCCTTCGATGCTTTCAATCCACGCTCTTGTGGAAGCAAAAGATCGCATCCCAACTGTCGCCAAACAGAAGACTTCGGTACTTTTTACCATGGTTCAAGAGCGAAGAAAGACTGACTTAGCTGCCATCGAATTAGTAGAATCCGAAAATAACCATGTGCTGTCTACGAGAATAGTCAAATCCACCCTCTTCGATCGCATGCAGGAAAAGAGGGCTCCGATAGCACTCAGCGCACCAAACTCGAAGGCATCTCACGACTACCATGCATTATTCGAGGAGGTCTCCAAGATGCTCGACCTCGACAAACTGCGGTAGTAGCCGGCGGAAAGCGCAAGACCAACCCCAGCAACCGCCGCCAAACCGGAAATCACAAAATCCACCGTGAAGCCGCCCAGCAAGGAAGCGAGTGACCCGCCTAGCTGCGTTGCCAAGGCTTGAGCTACGCCAAAACTTAAAGTTACGAGGCCAAAGACCGCGGAAAAAGACCTAGCCGGCACGTCGTCGCCTATAAATGAGGCCACCGAATTTGCCACTCCCGACATGGGAACCCCAAATAGAATTGCCGCTGCCATAGCCTCCAAAGACCCTCCCATCAGAACTAAAATGGCGCTCAATACCATGAGAAAGAAGCCTCCCGCCATAATCAGCGTGCGCCCAAAAAGGTCTGAAAGTCGTCCCGCAACTATTCCGCCAAAGATTGACACAAAACCAATAATGCCAAAGTCAATCGATGCTCGTGACGCTGAAATATGAGAACTGTGCTCTATCTCTGCTACGAAAAAGGTGAAGAAGAGAGCGTATGAGAGTCCGTAGGCAGTGTAAGCAAGCGTGACCGATTTCCACCCTGGGACCTGCATCAGATCCCTACCACTACCACGCTCGACGTCTGGCTTTCCGGTCTCCTTAGGCAGCAAAGCGATCACCAATACGAGAACGACGAAACCAAATCCAGCTTGAATGGCCCATTGCAACCTCCAAACGAGCTGGCCGCCAAGAGAGTGCAATGCCCTGGCAAGCTCTGCAGAGATCGAAATTAGCACGCCGATTCCGGCACCTGCGAGCCCCATGGCGAGACCGGAATAGCGCAGCTCTACCGAGCGAGCTGCAATACCCGGCGTTGGAACCCAAATAAACGATCCACCTAAGCCGCATATCGCCATGGAAAGCATTGTCAAGTAGACGTCATGCGACAAAAAGTTCAAGGTCATACCGGAGGTGGATAACGCCAGCCCCCATACTACTAAAGTCTTCGATTTGACCCTCGTTGCCAGAAATGAGACGACTGCGGTTCCAACTAAGTAGGAACCAACGTTGGCCAAACCCACGCTGCCGGCCAAAGCATAGGAATGTAGGTAGGTCCTAGTCATATCCGGCAACATCACGGCATACGAAAATCTCCCAAAACCCTGTGCAACCCCAGCTGCTACAGCGACAAGGGTAATTATGTATCGAGCCCTTAGCCGAGAAGAGTTCGGCCAGCGCCGTCCTTCAATTCCGTCCAGGGTCAAGTAGCATGCACCTCCATTGGGTCTTTAGCCGAGATTAAAAGGATCAAGGTGGCTAGCGCCACTTATGACCGATTGGCTAGACCAACGCTTGACACAAACTTTGCTTCCCCAAAACCCCAGATCGCTCACTTTGAAGCGTCATATCAATAATTTAAGGCTCTCGCAATTAAACAGTAACATGTCGCCGACTCGACCGGGTGCAAATGCGTCCGGCCAGCTAGCTTGAGATCTGAAAGACCGCAGCAGGCATAGCCGATAGGTACCACTCCTGAAACTTGCAAAGGGAAAGAAGGGCGACAATCGGGATGAGGCCCATTGAAATAAACGAGCGCGTTAACTGCCATCGACCCAAAGGTCCCTGGCCAAGTCCTTCTAGCATGAAAGCGTGAGGGAAGGTCCGAGATTCAGTTCTGCGAAAGATCAGCTTTCGGAGTACTTTGCCGTCTATTTCGATCGCGGATCACCGCTTGGGTCCTTGCGACGAATTCACGCATATTCGGTGTCAGCTGACACTCTTACAACCGTGGCGCTAGCTGGCACCCTCTTCTTTTCCATCTCCCCGGAAGCGGCTAAGTCGCAAATAACCCTCTACCTAGGGCTGACGATGGCGCCTTTTGCGATCGTTTCGCCGATACTCTCTCCGGCACTAGATCGAGGGAAGGTCGCTAGGAGGCTGGTACTACTGATCTCAGCCGTCGTACGAATAGTTGCAGCACTGGCCATGGCGAACAATGTCCACTCTATGCTCATCTTTCCACTGGCGCTCACCGTGCTCATCTCCTCAAAGCTCTATTTAGTAGCAAAAGCTGCTTTAGTGCCGGAGCTGCTCGGCTACGGCGCCGACATGTCCCAGACGGATACAAAGCCCATCGGACCATCGTCCATCCTCGTAAAGGCGAACTCCCAGCTCTCTATGTTGGGAGCTGGAGTAGGGATAGTCGCCGGCATTTTCGGTGCCTCGATTCTTAAAATTCCCCAAATTGGCGCTCCTTGGATCCTCCGGATCGAGGTCATTCCGCTGGTGTTGATGTTGGGCGAACTCTCCGTGTTGGCAAGGGAAGCCCGTCGACTGGACAAGGCGATGGTCAAAAAATATCCAGCCACTGTCGCTGAGGACTTCCAACCATCCCCAATCCCAGACGCTCCTAGCTTAAGCCCGGCTTCTGGCAACGGCTACTCGACAACTCTCCTCGCTTCTGCCGCCATGGCGGTACTCCGGTCAGGAGTTGGTTTCTTCACCTTTCTGATCGCCTTTTCCCTCAAGCGCGCTAATTCGAGTGCGTACGAGTACGGCCTTGTCCTGCTTGCCTCAGCGGCTGGAGCAATATTAGCAACCGCAACTACCCCCAAGGTGAGGCTGCTCATTCGCGAACAGCAGCTTCTGCTCTCTGCGCTAGTCGTAGAAACTGTATGCGCCATCGTCGCTGCCTACTTTGCCAACCTGCCATCCCAGATCGGCCTGGCGCTGATTGTAGGATGGGTCGCTGCATCAGGCAAGTTATCATTCGACGCTATTGTTCAGCATCACATATCTCAGGATCAGCATGGAAGGATTTTTGCAAAATACGAGATGCGGTTCCAAATGGCATGGGTTGCCGGGGCTCTGGTTCCGACGCTTATAACCTTACCCCTTAGGTCCGGAGACGCTATAGTCGCTTCCTCTGCATTGGTTGCTGCGCTATTTTTCGCCACGGGCCGTGCTGCTCTTCGCTCTAGAGAATAGATAAGTGGGCCCTCTGATTAGTTCGCCCTTGCTAAGGTTTTCAGCTATGGCAATCTATGCATTGGGTAGTTCTGAACCAAAAATTCATCCGGAAGCCTTCGTCCATCCCGACGCTGTCGTAATTGGGAATGTGGAAATAGGTGCCGGCTCTTCGATCTGGCCCCATGCCGTCCTGCGCGGCGACTATGGACGGATAGTGATAGGCAACGATAGCTCTATTCAGGACGGAACAGTGATCCACGCTACCGACGAGCTTCCGACCATCGTTGGAGACCGGTGTGTGATTGGTCACATAGTCCACCTTGAGGGTTGCATCATCGAAGATGATGCGCTTGTTGGGTCTGGGTCGGTAGTTCTGCATCGCTGCAAAGTCCGCTCGCATTCTTTAGTAGGAGCAAATGCAGTCGTAACCAACGATACTGAGGTGCCTAGCCATGCCATGGCGCTTGGTATCCCGGCAAAGATATTCATGGACAAAGTCAAAGAAGGCGAATTCCTCGATTCCGTCAATCTGTATGTAGAAAATGCCAAGCGCTACAAGGCAGATCTCAGACGAATCGGCTAATCCGGAAATATTGACTCCCGCGATTTCAGTTACCTATCCTTTGGAATCGAATCCATGGTTGCGAAGGATCAACTCGAGCTAGACATGGCGAAGTAACGTCCACCCGCACTTGTTATAGTCACATCTCGCGAAAAGGTCAACGAAAGATTCTCGCTGGTAAGCACATCTTTAATTTCACCTTGCGCCAATACTCTTCCCGAATTGAGCAATAGGGCGTGCGTCGCCGATCTTGGTATCTCTTCGACATGGTGAGTGACCATAAGAATTGAACCTGGCCGACGCCGGTCCGTGTCCATGATCCCTTCGAGAACATCGAGCAAGTCTTCCCTGGCTGAAAAATCCAATCCAGAGGCAGGCTCATCTAGGATCAGAAGTTCGGGTCCACCCACTAGAGCCCTCGCTAAAAGGAGCCTCTGTCTTTCCCCTGCAGACAGCTTTTCAATGGGGGTCTCCACTCGATCAAAAAGACCCACCCTTCTAATCAGTTCGTAGGTGGCGTCGCGATCAGATTGTGTATACCTGTGCCAATAAGGCGCGAAATCACCTGAAATGCCCGTTAGAACTACTTCGAAAACGCTTAGGTTCCCCAAAAAGCGATCTATGACAATAGGTGACACAGTTCCAATGCGCCTTCTTAGCACCCTTAAGTCACAGTGTCCAACTACTTTTCCAAAGATTGACAGGCTCCCAACAGAAGGTCGATCAATCGCTCCCAACAACCTTAAAAGGCTGGTCTTTCCAACGCCATTTGGGCCAAGTATTACAAGGAAGTCCCCCAACCTGACTTCCAGATCGACCCCCGAAAGGATATCCCTTCCAGGTCTCGAAAAACCTAGCCCTTCAGCCAGTATCTCCAGTTCGCTCACCA
>JAKBHQ010000164.1 GCA_021836665.1 Thermoplasmata archaeon | reverse complement strand
CCTAAATCGATATCGACGTCCATACACCGAATCTCACAGACACCCTCAAATAGCCCGTCGACAGGTTCGACTTAGTGCGCCACTCTATGGGATGACCCAGAGCGTTTGCCGCTCGAAAGAGTGTCAATCCTAAAGAGAGAATAAATAGGGCAGTATCCCGAAATTGCCGTCACTAAAAGTATCGCCGCCACAACTAGTGCCACTATGCCCCAAGCAGTGGATACTCCCGCTTCGAAAGCGAGCACAACCGCCAAAATGGTAAGCACAATCCGTACTACCCTGTCGGTGCTCCCAACTGTCTTCTTCATCACCGATCTCCCTTCGAGTCGCCTCTTCTACGGTAGATAGACGCAATCTGGCTCGAAAAAGATACATATTTTGGCGCGCTATTCAATAATCCACGACGATCTGAAACGGTCGTGAGTCACTTTCGGCGACTTAAATCGGCTTTATATCTAAGATAAAGAGGAGTGGGGTGTGCCAGGAGGGCTTGGCTACCTGATCAAAAGGGCAAGTTCCGAGATCCGGACTGAACTAGGTATTTCAAGGTAGGGTAGCCGAGAATGGCTTGGGACTAACCAGTTGGGGTTTTTAGCTTTGCGCGAGGTCAAATCTTTGAGTCAGTGTCAAATCTTTTGGTCAGTAGAGTGCTGATCATCTAGTCCGGATCAAACAGATGGAAGATCGCAAATGAACAGGTCTTTATTCATAATGGGAAAGAACGCAGACCTGCCTGAGTCGCCAAAAAAGGCAACAAGCTATTTTGGCATTTCTCTGTTTGCCCTTGTACTCGCAGCTTGTACGACGTCATCGACCAGTGCACAAACGCCAACACAAACTCAAGGGGGCAACAAGTCGACTCCCATAGTGACTCCGTCGGAGATTCCCCAGATCCTGAAGTCGGCAAATGAAAAAAATAACCTAAACAATCAGACCCTTTCGATTCCTGGGCAGGGTCAAATCGAAACTGGTACCGCATTAGCTTTGGACGACGCTTTTTTCAAAATGCAGAAACTCGCCGGGTCAAAGAGCGTAACTGGCGCCAAGTACATTCCCTTTTACTACTCGCTAAAAGGGGATTCAATCCCTTACTCCTCCCACTATCCCGCGCACTTTCTAGCCATGGTTTCGTTGACTTCGCCTGCCAACTCTGCTAGCCCGGCCGCCGCTTGTCCTAACTCAGATTCGGCCACTCTCTTCGAATTCGTCAAGTCTTCGGCAAATTCGAACTGGAAGGTCGCACTCGAACCATTCGTGAATGGTGCAACCTCGCCCAAATTTGCAACTCTCAAAGACGGGTATTCGGCACCTTTGAACCCAAAGACGAAACTCGTACTCCCACTAGCTCAAATCCAAGCCACTTTCGCTCAAGCACTCCAAACCTACGGTACTAGCGGCCGAATAACAGGAGGTTTGGCAAAGAGTGACTTCTCCACGACTGGCTGCTGGTCGGTCTTTGACTTCTACCAGGGCTACACCTTTTATAAGTCGGCGTCAATTTCTCCGGCCTTGTCAATTGCCCCCATTACCCCGAGTGACGCAGTCACCTTCCCACTCGCAAACGGTGCAGTGCTCGACCTCTTTAGCCTTAAATTTGTCTACACCCTTCGGCCAGCAACCGCGACCGGCTCAATAAACCAACAGACACAGCGCGGAAATCCTTACAGCTACACCCTTCCGGCGGGCCAGTACTCTTCGGTCTCCCAACCCGGCATATGCGAACTTGCGGTTGTCGACCCACCAGATAGCATCAACCTAAGCCGCTCCACACAACCCCAACTTGTCGGGGCAGACTGCGGGGAACTGATGGCTAGTGGGCAGAAGGCAAGCAAGGTCACAACAGTTAACTTTGTCGGTCAATAGTAGCCGGGCGACCCGATAGAAAAACAACCCAATCGTGCGGCCTTAATTGAAACGCCGTTTTACGGCGCAGTCCACTAGCCCCACCAATGGCCCGCCATACCATGTCGTGGTCGGGAACGTCAACCTCCCCGCTACCAGCAGATGGCTACGACTTCTTCTAGGGCTGAACCCACGGCAACGTCGGTGTCCAAAGCAAGCTGCTTCAAACGTCACGCGCCCATCTCGACGAAGGATACCTCGCAATACGATAGCGATGTGCGACTGCCTTTATTTCTAATTAGCACGGAATCGCCGAATGAAAACCCATTGTAAAACGCTCACCATTGACTTATAATCGCCGATGCGGCTTTTTATTTGGATAATTTATGCCGAATTGTGCAGCAATACTCGGGGGAAACTAGATTGAGTCAGGATTTAAACGTTAAAACTAGCTCCAGAACATCAAGGGCGCTAATAGTCCTTTGTTTGACTTTTTTCCTTGTTTCACTGGATAACACGATAGTTAACGTGGCCTTGCCTACACTGCAACGCTCCCTTGGCGCGTCCACTACCTCTTTGCAGTGGATTACCGACTCTTACACTACAGCGTTCGCGGGTCTGATTGTCGTAGGCGGATATCTGGCTGACCGCCATGGACGTAGAATCGTTCTCCAGAGTGGTTTGACTAGCTTCATTTTGGGCTCGGTCGTAGCGCTCTTGGCGAGCAGTAGCACAGTCGTGATCCTCGGCAGGGTACTAATGGGCGTAGGTGCCGCAATTTCAGTTCCAGCGTCTTTGTCAATGCTCGTAGATGTCTTCCACACCCCCAAGTCGAGGGAAGGTGCGATCGCTGGCTGGACTGCAAGCGCTGGAATCGGCGTTGCACTGGGACCACTGGCGGGTGGCGTGCTCTTGAGGTACTTTTGGTGGGGCTCCATCTTCCTCGCTAGCGCCGTTGTGGCGGTTGCGGCATTGGTCATCTCGTGGTTCTGGTTGCCGAAAAGTCCACATAAAAAGGCAGAAAGGTTCGACTGGAGGGGCTCACTTCTTACAGTAGTTATCCTCGTCTCCTTGGTAACTGGGATTATCGAAGGACCGGATTGGGGTTGGCTGGACTACAAGGTATTGGCTCTTTTCGTGCTCTCTCTGGCCGCCATGGGGCTCTTCGTACTTCACGCTGGAAAATTCGAAAATCCTATCGTCGACCTTTCCATCCTGTCCAGCAGGCGATTTTCAATGTCATCGCTCGCTATGGCGGCCACCTACCTGTGTATATTTGGATTTCTGTTCCTGATGACCCAATTTCTCCAGGGGGATCTTGGTATGACCCCTCTGCAAGCGGGCATCCACTTTCTTCCCGCCGCAGCGGCAGTAGTCGCTGGCTCTGGAATTGCCAAGGCCGTTGGAGACAAAATCGGGCCAAAAGTACTGTTCGCGATAGGAATGCTGCTTCTCGTTGCGGCAAATATCAAAGAAGTTGGATTCGGAGCCAGTAGCAACTACACCTCCGTGGTGGGCATTCTGCTTATCGGAGGCCTCGCTATGGGGCTCATACTGACCGTTGGCACAGATGAAGTCATGGGAGTTCTTCCGGAAAAGCACCTCGGAGCGGGAGCCGCTGTCAATGTGGCCCTTATGGAAATCGGCGGGGCAATCGGAGTAGCGCTTTATGGGAGCGTATTCAACTCAGAATACGCTTCAAAACTAAGACCAACTTCACATCTCTTGCCGCCGGCCCTTGGGCACCTGGTCGTAGGTTCCTTTGAGGCTGGTCTTGCGTTCGCCCACCGAATCGGTGGATCGCTGGCCTTCATTTTGAATCTCAAGGTTCGCGGTGCATTTATGAATGGTTACGCGAATGCGGGGTGGATCGGAATTGCCTCTGGCATCGTGGTGGTCCTCGTGGTAGCGGCGTTAATGCCAAGGCGTTCGATCGCAGTGCAAGCCTTAGACTCCGAAACGATAACTTCGGGCGAATTTTCAGTCAACGAAGGCACGCTAGGTAAAACAAACGAGTCCAGTTGAAATTAAAATCATCCGGTTCGAATAGTGGAACAGGCCACCTCGCAAACGGCACAACCGAACCGGGGTAGATGCAAATCCCTGTTGGCCAGTACCTGTTGGCCAGAAATACTGTGGTCGGGAAGGCGGGATTTGAACCCGCGGCCTCAGCGTCCCGAACGCTGCGCGCTGCCAAGCTGCGCTACTTCCCGTGGAAAACCAGCCTACCCTCCGGAGGAGGGAAAAGTCCTTCGGCGCACTTTTTTATTCGACACCTGCGTCGCCTAAAAACCGACTTAGCTAGTGACCGATGTTGATCTACCTAAACGGCCGGCGTGGTCTCGGTCGGAGCAAACGAAGGATCCTCGAAATTTTGATTTGATAGTATCTCTACCACGGCTTTTCTGATTCTGATCGAATCCAAAGGCTTAATAAGGTAGCCGTTGGCGCTCGAGCGACGCGCCAAGAAGATGTCGGCCCTTCGATCCACTATCATCAAGACCTTCGATGAGGGTAAGCGTCCACCGGACTCCTCGAGGCGAAGATCGAGGCAGATCGCCATCCCGCCCATACTCCCCACCTGCATATCCACAATGACCAGGTCTGGAAGGTGTGTTTTTACTGCATTCCTTGTATTCCTGCCGTCGTCAACCTTAATGAACTCGTAGTTAATCGTGCCAAGTGCCGATTCGAGTTCGTCGGTGACCGAGGGCGTATCTGCAACTAAAAGAATCTTATACATCGCCTAAAAGGGTAGTAGCTCGGCGAGAGTTATGCGAATCCGGTAGCAAAGTTAGCTCACTTCTCCAAGTGAAATATCCTTAGCAATCGCCTCGACGCCGGCCAAATCCGAAATCTCACCCGCTATCTCATCGACAAATAGTGTTTTGGCATCCCCCAGCAACTCCTTTAGCTCACTCCCCACTTTTAGCTCCGAAGCCCTCTCTCGCGCCAAGTAGACCCAGTTGTCGGCCACGAGATTCTTTGCGCCATCTTGAAGCTCTAAAGGGCCGGCAAAATCGGGAGTGACACGATTGACAATTAGCGCGTGGAATTCGCGTTTGGACTTCTTCAACCTCTGGGCGAGCTGATCTAATTCTAGGATTGCCCCTTGGCTCGGGGACGAGATGAGCACCAGGGCTGTCTCAGAGGAAGAAAGCACCCCCTCAACCGAGTCCGCCCTCTCTTTAAAGCCATCCTCTATACCGGAAAATACCTCAAAAAAGCGGACGGCATCTTCCACTACTTCCGCTCCAACGACCTTGGATATCGTCTTCAATAGGGTCCGAGTAGCTAGGCTTAGTGGCCTCAAATAGGCAGGTGGCGGCTTTATCAATAGTTTAAAGATCCTGTTATCCAGGAAACTCGATAGCCGCTTGGGGGCATCGAGGAAATCCAAAGCGCTGACGCTCGGAGGCGTATCGACGACAATAACGTCAAACCTGGCATCCTCGTAGAGTTCAAAAAGCCTCTCCATCGCCATAAATTCCTGTGTCCCAGACAGGGAGGTGGTTAGATTTTGATACAGCTTGTTGGCCAGTATCTGCTCGATCTGCTCCTGCGACTTTCCATAACGCCGCACCATGTCGTCGAAGGTCGCATGAGCATCCAGCATCGTCGCATATAGCTCGCCAGAGCCCACCTTGGTAACGAGTGAAGCGTCATTGCCAAGTTGACTTAAGCCAAGTGCCGACGCAAGCCTGCGAGCAGGGTCTATTGTCACTACGCACACCTTCTTGCCCGTGGCGGCCTCGGCGTAAGCTATAGCAGCTGAACAGGTAGTTTTCCCGACTCCGCCAGGACCTAAGCATACGATTACCCTCCTGTTGGACAAGAGTTCTGCCATCGAATTCTGCAATTCGTCTCCGTCCTATTTTCTCAGGGTAGTCATCGACCAATTCGTCCACTGATCGGCGATGGGCACTTTGAGTCGGTCTTCTTGAAGTGCAGTTATGCTAAAAATGGTCTGATCGAACTCCCCCATGAGTCGTTCTATTTGGTACATTTGTGACTGGAACTTCGACTGACGGTAGGCCCAAGCTGCGCGGGCATCAGCGGGCGAGGCTTGAAGCTCGGCGTCGCCGACGACTATCGGGGCAAGGACCTTATTCACCACTAAGGAAGCCACATAGAGTGTGGTCTTATCGGAAATCGCCTCATTCAGCTCAATCGCTTCCTGCACCGGCGTCTCCTCGGCTATGGTCACCAGTACGCAACTGACCCTCGTTGGATCTTTGAGCATCTCAAGTACATCGTCGGCCTGCGCCTTCAATGGTCCTACCCTGGCAACTTCGGCTAATCCAGCAGGTGAGGTGAGAAAGCTCAACGCGTGTCCAGAGGCTGGTAAATCGACCACAATCAAGTCGTAATCGCCCGTCTGCTCGAGCTGCTTGAGCTTCCCCAGCAACAATAGGTCCTTTATCCCCGGGATGGCCGTCGCAACGACACCGATTATCCCAGTCGAAATGAGCCTCGACGCTACCTGTCCCAAGGAATGATCGGCAAGATAGTCGACTAGAACCTCATGGGGCTCAAGTTTCATCGTCTTAAATGCGTCCGCCACCGGCTGACTTGCGAACTTCTTTTCTTCTTCGGACCGGTCAGCTGATTGACCTTCACCCATACCGGATCCTTCACCAACCGATTGAACGAGATTGGTAAAGTCGTCCAGTCTGACCAAAAGAACATTTGGGGAGGATTGAGCAGCAAGCTGAGCGATGTATCTTGCAACAGTAGTCTTGCCCACTCCGCCTTTGCCGGTAACTAGGCACACCGTGGCGCCCTTAGTTAAGTTGTAGATCTCGTCTGTCTTGTTCTCTTGGGTCTTGTTCTCTTGGGTCACTCCATGGGATACTAGAGCATCTAGAGCACAAATCGTAGTAAAGCTCCCAACGACTTGAGCGATGTGCTGGGTCGGCCAACCCGGCACCGTTTGTT
>JAKBHQ010000269.1:3903-6826 GCA_021836665.1 Thermoplasmata archaeon | reverse complement strand
ATCTAGTTAAAGGAGGTGTGAAGGTGTCAAATCTGCTATACGTGTTGATTCCGATACTTTTCTTCACCGTGGTGGGGCTCTTGCTCGGCCTGAAAGATAGAAAGCTTCGATCGACGGAATCTTACGTAGACGAGTTTTCTAGGGCGAGGCAAGCGATGGCGGGTTCAAAAAGTGGTGGGGTCGTAGACCTCAAGGAGGGCCGAGAAGCTGGCTAGGTCGATCGCCCTTGATATAGGGTCCAAGCGGACCCGTATCGCCGATTCTGGTGGTGAGCTGCTCGCTGAGGTTGAGACAGTAGCCGCAGTGGATGCCTTCAGTTATAAAGTAGAGGCAGTCGGCGATGAAGCTATTGACTTAGCCGCGCAGAAACCCGGCAGGTACATACTTGCTACACCGATAGAAAATTCAAAGATAAAAAATGTTGGGCTGCTCAATTCTTTTTTAGCTAGGTTGGCGAAGTCTTGTGATCTGAAGAGTTTTAATCGGACGAGGGTTGCGGTTGCGGTACCAAATGACGCAAAGGTGATGGACGTCAAGGCGATGCAATCTTGCTTGGATGACCTGGGAGCGAAGGAGATGCTCCTGGTGGATTCGTGCCTAGCTGCTGCCATGGGTGCGGGATTTGATCCAACCTCCCCGAAGGGGGTCATGATCGCCGATCTAGGAGCTTCTAGGGCGGAGGCTTCCATAATTGCCCTTGGGGAGGCCGTGAGTTGGTCGGCCTCTAAGCAGGGAGGTGCTACCTGTAATAGCCAGATATTTCGCTACATCGAAGAGTCCTACGGTATCGTCGTTCCAAGGGACGTCGTCGAGGAGGTCAAGGTTGGACTGCTGAAAAAGGGTAAGAGGGCTTCTCAAGTCAAGGTAAGCATTTGGGGTCGGTCAGTCAAGACGGGGGTTCCAACCAGTGCAATAGTTGCTGGAGGGGATTTATTGAATTTAATTCTTCCAATTTTTGACGAAATGGTCGGAGCATTGGTGAATGCCCTTTCAGCTTGTCCACCCGAATTGATATCGGATCTATATGGTTCAGGAATTTCCCTGGTGGGTGGTGTAGCACTCGTGGAGGGAGTACCTGAACTCATTGAGTCCAAGACTGGGCTGCGAGCGAAGAGGGCCGACACTCCTCAGGCTGCGGTTACCCAGGGGCTCTGTGCAGTACTGGCTTCGAGGAGGCAGAACCCAATTCCGCAACTCCAGCCGGTGGACATATAAAACCAGCGCAGTCGAAGGCTCGCTAAAGCAGTCAATCCGATCTGAGCAGGTCTTC
Source organism: Thermoplasmata archaeon (assembly GCA_021836665.1). The sequence goes on along the minus strand of JAKBHQ010000269.1, from coordinate 5,556 downwards.
AGCGAGCTGTCTAACTTGATGATCCCTATCTAAAAGACATTTCTCTATGGCCTCTTCGGCTCGAGGATCATCGAAAGCCGCAAGTGCCAACACCGCCCTTCTGCGAATGTACGGTTTGTCGGCCAGGGCAGCAATGATGATCTCCAGCGATTCAGGCGATCCGAGGACCCCAAGGGCCGCGATAGCAGATTCTCTACAGGTAGGCGACGGATGCGTCATTGCGATATCTTCCAGCAGATTTCGATTTCCATCCTCGGCGATCTCTCCAGCTGCAAAACATGCCGTCTCGACGACATCGGGATTTGGGTCGCCAAGCAGTTTGGTTACGTTTAGGTTAGGTCGGCTTATCGATGCATACGCTGCTGCCACTCTGACAGCAGGATCGGGATCAGAGAAGGCGCTTTTGATCGCCGCTGTAACTTTCTCATCATCGCCGACGAGAGCTTTGATGGCGGCGGCCCTAATTTTGCCGTAGGGACTGTTTGCGCTAGCCAAGATTGTTGAAGCTTCTTGGCGACGAGCCGCAACGGCGACTTCAAAAAGACCTTCAGAGACTGAATCGGGGTGGAAAGCCACCCTTTAAAGGCTATGTCTTTCAACTGGGATCTCCTGCAGGGGTAATTCTAAACTCAACCAAGTCCGGAAATGGGACAGCAAAAGCCGGTGCCATACGGAACGACCCGAGTAGAGTCACGCCAAGCTCGCCATCAAGGAGGAGGTAGTTCGATTTCCCATTTGGTGGGTGAATCCCTGACATGGTCGGTCGATTACCACCGATTCCTTCGGTAGGTTTTCGGCCAGTCGATCGGCAGGTCGGTTTCCCCCTTGCTGCGGGGGGACCTTGTAGGGGGGTTGCAGAAGTTGTCGCAGAGATGCGCTATGACAAGATCTTGGGAATTTGCGGGAGTGGGAACTGTCCCAAGGCATACATCCTTAGGGTGCATAGAAGTGGTGTCGTGTGGGTACTTTGCATGTGCCCGCACTTAAAGTCGGTCAACCCATATTGGTGGGCGACTTATAGTCACAACCGTCGGTATCCAAGCCTGTCACCATTTATGTTATGCACGGATGACTTCTTCGGATAAAAATCCCTGACCTAGATTGTCAAGCGACTAGAGCCCTAAACTGGGCCACCGAGCACGAATACCCGGGGGATCGCGCAGTGACTGAGTTGGCCCAGCTCTCGGTGGTCATTGGTGCAAGTTTCTAGCGTTATATGGCGATTCCCAAGTCAGCACTATTCTGCTCGAGCATCGTTGTGGTTTCAGTTGATTTAGGGCTGGTTGCGTTGAGGCTGCGTCGGCCCCTCAATCAGGGCGTGCTGTGGTGGCCGAGCGAGAACAAAGCCAAAGACGGAACTTTGAAAGTGGTGTATCAAAATGAGTGGATACACAACCTGTCACCAAATGCACCTGTCACCAAATGCACCTGTCACCTGTCACTCCAATGCAACCGAGATCTATGGCCAATTTTCAGGAACCAGTTCTTTTAGCTCCAGCGAATGAGTGCCAGTGCTTTAGCTCCGGCCTGTACCGGGGAAGATTCAACATTGGACCGCCTGGTAGCTCGTTGCGAACTTCAGGGTAGGACCGGATGTTCCGGAGGCCATTTTCGCTGCTTGGTACTATGGTGGGGACAAATGGGCCAGTAGGC
>JAKBHQ010000269.1:0-3893 GCA_021836665.1 Thermoplasmata archaeon | reverse complement strand
CCAAGACCTGTTACCCGGGGACCCAGCTCACACTCGCCTACTCGGTCAAGGAGCGGTGAAGGCGTGCACGGACTTTGCGGCTATGTAAGGAGGTCTGGATTCAACATTGGACCGCCTGGTAGCTCGTTGCGAACTTCAGGGTAGGACCGGATGTTCCGGAGGCCATTTTCGCTGCTTGGTACTATGGTGGGGACAAATGGGCCAGTAGGCAAACTGATACCTGGATTGATGGCGCAGGATTTCTCGACTACCCCTAGCAATTGCTTATGATGTAGAATCTGAATTGTTGAGTGTTGAGTGTTGCATGGCGCTTCGTCCGGCTGAGTTTTGAGGGGGCAAGACGAGCTTTTCTAGGGACGCAAGCAATCTACTGTGTCGCTTGTGTGCTTAGTCGCCCGGCAAAACGTTTGGTACGTACTATACGGAGGATTATGTGGCGAAAAGAGAATGGGCCACTATCGCAGCGGTTATCTACTTTAGCGTTGACCATTGATCGATTTGAACATTAATCGCTCAGCTTTATTCGATTAAGTTTTGGCGTCACGGGGGGTCTAAGTGGACGTTTCAAATATCACGGTTCTCAATCGACCTAGCTCGAAAGCTAGTGCAGAATCCGAGTTGTCAGAAGAATGGCAGAACCTGGCAAGATGTCGTGGCAGGAACCTTGAGATCTTCTACCCGCAGCGAGGAGTGCGAAATGCCTCGGCGAAAGCACTCTGCCAGGACTGCGAGGTTAAAATGGAATGCCTGGAATACGCCATTGCCCACGAGGAGCGATTTGGAATATGGGGTGGCCTGTCCGAAAGGGAGCGAAGGAAGATCATGCGTGAGCGTCGCAAAATTGCGACCGCTTCCTAAAGCTCGACCCTATCAGGGCCACCGGGAACTTCACCCATTTTCAGGCCCAGGCGCTCAGTGAGGTGCGGTAGTTTTTTCTTCGCACTGTTCTCGTCTATGGACATCATCTTTGATTCTTCATAATGGATCGTGGCGAGTTGTATCAGCCGACCATAGTTGACGGGGATGGGTTCTGTGTGAGCCTTCTAACTTTGAGAATCCTCTTCCGCTCCCTTTCGGATGTCCCACCCCATACGCCGTGATCTATCCTCTGCACTAGGGCATACTCTAGACAGTCACTTTTTACCTGACAGGTTCTGCAGATACGGCGGGCTCTGTCCACGCCTACGCCATCCGATGGGAAAAATAGGCCTGGTGGCATCTCCTTGCACTTACCGATTGCCATCCACGACGTATCCATTAGCACCTCCATACGAGACCAAACGAGTGCGCCATCTAATAGCCGCCCCTAGGGTCCCCCCCCATTCGTAGGATAACCATATGCTACTTAGTAGTAACTAACGATTCTGATACTAGCTTGGCTTTGAGTTGGCTCGACAGGAAAATTGGGCTACTCATCGATTTTTCATGACTAACCCGATCGTGTCGATAAGTTGAAATTATCAACTCAAGGGCCATTTAGCGATCTTGGGAGCCAAGTCGGACTGAGTCAAGTGGCCAAACCGAATCTGACGGCGGGTTTTAGCGTAACCACTCACCGGCGAATTCAGAGCATCTTTCGGGTCGCTGCACTGACTTTTTTGGTTTCGGGATGGATGATTTCAATCCAGGGTTGACAAGGCTGATCGTGAAAGCTGGCGCACTCATGCCACAACGACCAGAAAAGTTGATCGCAGGTCTGATCTTCGCTCAAGTTGTTTGTCGTAAGACAAGCCACTGCAGCAAGCCACTGCAGCAAGGAATGCTCACTTTGTGTCGTGCGCTAAATCGTATCAATACGATTGCATTTGGCCCTTGTGGGCAGCAGAGTCCTTTGGAAATCGAAACTCGATCGGGAAGACGCCGAAAGCGGCCGATAAATTCTCAGCTCGCATAGATTGGGTCTTTACTACTCTTTTATCTTTAAAATCAGACTGAAGGTATATGTCTTTTAGAAAATGGCTTCTCTTGCCAATTGTGGTGGTTCTTGCGGCCATAATCGCGTGGGGAAGTTTCTTTGATCTTGGCACATATTTCATCGCTCCGGGGCAGACCCAAAATGTTGCAAAGATCATCCAGCTGAAAGGTGTTAGTCCTCGGACATATTCCGGGAAGATTCTAATGACCGATGTTACCCTAGGTCCGCTGACGCCTTTTTTGTGGGCGATCGATCACCTCAACTCCAAAATCGACTATGTTCCGGCGTCGGAAATTGTCGGCAGCTCTTCTAATCAGTCCTTCACATCCTCCCAGCTTTCCCAGATGGAGTCGGCGAAGCTTACCGCCACCGTTGCCGCACTTCGTTACGCCGGTCAAAAGGTTAAAACGGTTAGGGGAGCGTACGTGGTGGCTGTGGTTCCTGGGACACCCGCTGACGGTAAGCTCCAAGCCGGCGACATCATAGCTGCGATCAACGGAGAAACAACCCCGACTATTGCCAGGTTCCAGAGAGTGTTTTCGACTTTGCAGGTCGGCCAGACGGTCCAACTCGAGGTGCTGAGGCAAGTAGCGGGAGCAGGAAATCCCACGGTTAAGTACATTACGGTACAACTTGGGAAGGATCCGCAGAAGAAGTCAAAACCGTTACTTGGCATAGAGTTCGACCTAGGTTCGGCTTACTACCTGCCGACGGCGGTGCAAATCTCGACCGGCCAGATTGGAGGTCCCTCGGCGGGACTCGCCTTTGCCTTGGGCATCCTACAAAAGCTAGGTGCGATTTCCGTGCCAAAAGGCGAGGTGGTGGCGGCGACAGGGACCATGTCCTCACGGGGCCAAGTTGGTGATGTCGGAGGGGTTCGCCAAAAGACCTTTACCGTCATATCCGGAGGAGCCAAGGTTTTCCTTGTTCCTCCCCAGGAATATAAGGTTGCCCTTGCAGCCAACGCCGGTCGCATAAAGGTAGTCGAGGTATCTTCATTATCTCAAGCCGTTCAAGCCGTTGAGAAACTTCCTTAGGCGGTCTTTGGTTTAGTATCTAATCATGTCTTTAGATGCACCCAGTAACCGCGAGGATGGTCTTTCACCTCAGAGAATTGCTACCGCCGAGTTTCCCTCTGCAAGGCGGGGATATGACAGGGAAGAAGTGAAGGTCTTTCTGGGGAAGGTCGCCGCTCAGGTGGCCGTTCTAGAGTCGATGCTTTCCCGGGTAAGTTCAGAATTGGAGGTCCATAGGCGCACCCTTCGAGGTCGACCAGAGGACTCCATCTTGGATCCTTCGATGGTCGGAGAGCAGGCAGCTGAGGTTGTGCGCATTGCGTCCGATACAGCGCGGGCAATTCGAATTCAAGCTGAGAGCCACTCCGATGCGATCCGAGAAAGAGCAGAGCGTAGTGCTCAACGTATCGTCGAGGATGCCGAGGCAAAAGCGGAGGCGTTACAACTGGAATCTTCACAGAGCGCACAAGACCTGATAATTCGGGCTAAGAAGCAGGCCGAGGAAGTGCTGAGGAACGCGGAATCACAGAGCGAAGAGCTTGTCGAGAAGGCCCGCCAGGAAGGTAGCGAAATTGTGGCTAGGGCCAAGGAGCTTCGGACTTCCTACCTTGAAGACGCTCGACAGAAGGTTGACGTTTTACTCAGAGAGGTATCGGAGTTAGAAGCCGCCAGAAATAGCGTCCTCTCTATATTGACAGGCGCAGGAAGAATGATTGCGAGGGCCGAGAACACCTTGGATCCTGACACTAAGCGGAGAATAGTCCAGTCAGGCAATTCCGGAGTAGCAATCAATTCTGAACTGACCATCCAAGCTGACGATGTCACTGGAGTTGTGGCGGGGGAGGCATTTATCACACAGGTCGGCGCAGTGGCTGAAGACACTAGGCACCAGGAGACTTCGCAAGCCAATGGGTCCGAGACGCCAGAGGTCGAGGCGGGACAGCACCTGGACATCGATGACC
>JAKBHQ010000048.1 GCA_021836665.1 Thermoplasmata archaeon | reverse complement strand
TGTATTCGAAAAAGGTGACGACGTACTCTGGCTTTCCGGAAAAGCGCTTTCTTAACTCGGGGTTTTGGGTAGCTATCCCAACTGGGCAGGTATCCAAGTGACATACACGCATCATCACGCAACCCGATACGACCAGTGGAGCAGTTGCGAATCCGAACTCTTCGGCGCCCAAAAGTGCAGCGATTACTACATCTCTGCCGGTCTTCAATTGTCCGTCAACCTGTACGACTATCCGATCCCTGAGTCCGTTAGCCAAAAGGGTCTGTTGAGTCTCGGCGAGGCCCAACTCCCACGGTGCGCCGGCGTGTTTGAGAGAGGTCAGCGGTGAAGCTCCGGTTCCACCATCGCCTCCTGAAATCAGTACGACATCGGCGTGAGCCTTGGACACACCCGCCGCAACGGTCCCTACGCCGACCTCCGACACCAGTTTCACATGCACCCGGGCGGATGGATTAGCCGACTTCAAGTCGTGTATTAATTGTGCTAAGTCCTCAATAGAGTAGATGTCGTGGTGAGGTGGGGGCGAGATCAGTCCAACGCCAGCGGTCGAATGCCTAGTTTTTGCTATCCACGGATAAACCTTCTCCCCAGGTAGCTGTCCGCCCTCGCCGGGCTTCGCCCCTTGGGCCATCTTGATCTGCAAATCGTCTGCGTTTGTCAGATATTCGGCGGTCACTCCAAATCGGCCCGAAGCCACCTGCTTTATCGCCGAGCGGCGGAGATCTCCATTCGCATCTCGAGTAAAGCGGTCAGAGTCCTCCCCGCCCTCTCCGGTATTCGACTTTCCCCCAAGTCGATTCATCGCTATCGCCAATGTCTCATGGGCCTCTTTAGAGATGGACCCGTAGGACATCGCTCCAGTGGAAAAATGCTTGACTATCTCTGAGACCGGCTCTACCTCTGATATATCCAGAGCTGGTCTGAGGCCAGTGTTGAATTCAAAAAGACCTCGAATGGTCGCCAGATTCCTCGATTGGTCATCGACGGCTTTTGAATACTCCCGGAAAAGGTCCATTCGCCGTGAACGGGTCGAATGTTGGAGCTTAAATACCGTTTCAGGATTGAAGAGGTGGTATTCGCCCTCCCGGCGCCATTGGTATTCACCTCCGACATCCAATGCACGATATGCCTGCTCACTAGGTCGCACGAGATGGGCCTGAGCGTGACGCTGCGACACCTCATCGGCTATGGTCTCCAAGCCAATCCCGCCTATGCGACTTTGGGTGCCATAGAAGTATTCATCAATGATGGTCTGATCTAATCCAATCGCCTCAAAAACCTGAGCTCCGGTATAGGAGGCGACTGTCGAAATCCCCATCTTGGACATGACCTTAAGGACGCCTTTAGTGGCGGACTTAACATAATTTCGAACCGCTTTTCGTGGTTCAATATCGGTCAAAATCCCCTCTCGAATCATGTCTACGATCGTGTCGAAGGCGAGATATGGGTTGATAGCCGCTGCGCCATAACCGAGTAAAAGCGCCATGTGATGGACTTCTCTCGCCTCGGCTGTCTCGACCACCAGTCCAACTTGAGTTCTCGTCTGCTCACGGACCAAATGGTGATGAATGGCGGAAAGCGCCAGCAGGGATGGTATCGGTGCAAGGCTCTCGGTAAAGTGCCGGTCCGATAAGACGATGATATTAGCTCCCTCTTTGATGGCGGAGGAAGCCTGCTCTCTGATCGAATCCAAAGCAAGCTTTAAGCCCAAACCCGATGCATCCGGATCGAAAAGGGCGTCGATCACCTTCGCCCTATAGCCTTCGACGCCACCATCTTCGTGGATGTAGACCAGCTTTGCCAGCTCATCATTGTCGATAATGGGGTGGGGTAGATGGATCTGCCGAACCGATTTAGCAGTTGGTGAAAGCAGGTTACCTTCAGGGCCGATCGTAGCTCCCATGGATGTGACCAACTCCTCCCTGATCGCATCGAGGGGTGGATTTGTTACTTGGGCGAAAAGCTGAGTGAAGTAGTCGAAGAGTAGCCTTGGGCGCTTAGAAAGCACCGCAATGGGTGTGTCGGAACCCATCGAACCGATCGGTTCGATCGCAGTACGCGCCATTGGAGCCAATATCAGTCGAAGCTCTTCAGATGTGTATCCAAACTCCCTCTGAGCGACGACTACGGACGAGTGCTGCGGAACCAGCATATGTCTTGGAGGGAGGTCGTCCAAGGATATCAGGTTCTCATTGATCCAAAAAGCGTAAGGGTGCTGCGAAGCTAGCTGGGCTTTAATCTCGTCATCAGAGACGATTCGGCCGAGCGAAGTGTCGATCAGAAACATCTTCCCGGGTTGTAGCCGGCCCTTTTTTGTTATACGGGACTGGTCCACTTCAATTACGCCAACTTCGGAAGCCAAGATGACTAGGCCATCCTCAGTAATCCAGTAGCGAGATGGTCGAAGTCCGTTTCGGTCGAGTACCGCTCCTACGACGCTCCCGTCGGTGAAGGTGATCGAGGCTGGGCCGTCCCACGGCTCCATCAGCGATGAATGAAACTGATAGAAGGCCCTTCTTTCTGGGTCCATAAATTTGTGGTTTTCCCACGCTTCGGGGATCATCATCAAAACGGCGTGCGGAAGACTCCTGCCTGCCATATGAAGCAGCTCTAGAACTTCGTCAAAAGAGGCCGAATCTGACGCGTCTGGAGTGCAGATTGGAAAGATCCGGCCAAGGTCACCCGGTATCATTTCACTTTCCAAAAGCGACTGCCGGGCGGTCATCCAGTTCCGGTTCCCTTTAAGAGTATTGATCTCACCATTGTGGGCGATGAGCCGATAGGGATGGGCGAGACTCCAAGACGGGAAGGTATTGGTAGAAAATCTCGAGTGGACTAGTGCTATGGCACTGGAGAGGTCCGGTTCAGACAGATCTGCGAAGTACTTAGTCACCTGGGGCGTAGTGAGCATACCCTTGAAAACAAAGGTCCGACCGGACAAAGATGGGAAATAGATTCCATTCAGTTCCCTTTCCGACCTCTTCCTAATTACAAAAGCAAGTCGTTCGAGGACCATGTGGCTCTCTCCCTGGTTCCCAGAGATAAAGACTTGTCGCATCTTGGGCTCGGCGGCCCTCGCTGTGGCCCCCAGTGAGGAGTTATCAGTTGGCACTTCTCGCCACCCGAGTACGCTGGCACCTTCCTCAGCTACGATCTGAGTAAATCCTTCCAACACACCGGGGTCGGCTTCGGGCTCGATAAAGGCTATTCCCGTGACATAGTGGAACTCGGCCGGCAGTTCGAAATCGACCCTCTTGCGCCAGAATGCATCAGGATTCTGAATTAGGATCCCGGCCCCATCGCCAGTATTGGGTTCTGCCCCCGACGCACCCCGGTGCTCAAGGTTCAGCAGCGCAGTTATGCCCATCTCCACGATCGAGTGCTTCTTACGGCCCTCTACGTCGACAACAAAGGCCACCCCACAGGCATCGTGCTCATTCTGTGGGTCATAAAGTCCGAAACGGCCTGGTGCCAATTTGGGCATCAAAGACTCCTTCATCAAATCGATTGCACTGGCTGGCGAAATATTTTCGTTGGTGCATCTTCGAGACGGCTCTGGCCCAAAGCTTTGAGCTATCAAATTTACCAGCTCAAAGATGCCGGTTCTGCTATGGTTTTTAGCAAAATTGAAAAGGGCCACTGAGTTCTCTCGCTGGCGGGTTGTCTTCTAGCTATTCGCGAGCGAGAAATTTAGCCCGCTAGGGCTATCCCCATCACCAGTACCGCTACTGAAGACAGGGCGGTTATTGCGCCCCACACTCCATTCGCAATCGGGGACTTTGCTCTCTGATGCAAATAAGCCGAGAGACCGGCAATCCCAAAGACGACAATCTTGATGCCAAGGACGATCTTCCACGCGGTTGACATCTTCGCCATATCGAAGGTGGTCGTATTCCACAGACCGGTAATCACCAAAATAAAATAGGTAGGCCACGATAGTCGAGCAAAAGCATTCGCCACGGCCTTGGTAACCTCTTTCCCCTCTTTCCTAAGAGTCGGCACCAGACCCGCCAGGGTTATCTGCCCTCCAACCCATATCGACGCCGCCAAAACGTGCAGCGTAAGCCGAAAGATATCCATTCCACTAGCCAGCAACCCTCGCCACCTCCACGGTCACACTAGCGGGAAGTACCATATTATTGAATTGTTGGGTAAGTATTTTTGGTCATTTACACCAAGGAGGAATATATCGCCTTGATTGGCAGGAAAGCCCAATTAAGATTTAGCCTTCAGTGCCGATAACTAGACCAGTGCAGCACGTTTTCGACCGCCCCAAAGCATCGTGAGTATGCCAAATGGATAGACAATTTAGCTCTTTTACAATTGAAGGAGATGAGTTCATATCTATGGGCGACCCCTTGGATCTGGGGCCAGATTTTGATGCGACCCAAACAGAACTACTTCCACCTTTCCAACTCTCGTTGGACATCATCACCGGAACCATCTGCGCAATCTCAATAGGCAATTCCCCCGACGTTGAGGCGAGCCAGTCCTACCTTTCAAAGGGCTTTGTGAACGCATGCAGCGCAAAAGATGTTTCGGGTACCAAACTGAAGGCCTGGATAATCGATTCAATCCTGATAGGTAAGATCGATACCAAGTCCGTACCCCATCTCCCAGCGACTATTCAGCTAGACGAAGACGCCGGCACCTTTATAGAACTTTTCATTGAGCAAGTCGATCCATCTCCTGTTCAAAAAAATGTTATCGACCTTCTAGGTCGAATAGTCAGCCGTTCGCACGACTCTTCATGGGTCGATCCGCTTACCGGTCTTGCGAATGTCTCGCAAGTTATCAATCACATAACTGAACTAGTCAGATCAGATGAACTTCTCGAAATATGTACGCTAGTAATCGACATAGACGGCTTCTCTGCGATAAATGAAAACTACAGCATCAGCTATGGCGACCAGATCCTTAAGTCGATAGCCGCTCGACTCCAGGGGTCATTCGGTGGCAAAGGATTCTTGGGACGACTATTTTCAGACGTCTTCGTCCTGGTAATTACCGGAATCAACTCAGACGAGACGGCGACCTGGCTCGGACGATCGGTGCAAACTTGCCTCGCCGGCCCCTTCAAGGTTGATGAAGATGACGAACCTGTCCTCCTTACAGCATCGATCGGTGTTGCCAGGGTCTCAACAGATTCAGAACCCACCGCAGATGAGATCCTTTCGATGTCCTCCAAGGCCCGTTCGGTCGCAAAGCGGAGCGGACCTGGCGGAATAGAGCTCTACCAGGGAATTAATTATCTAGCGAACCTTAGAGTACAGACTGACAAAGCCCTTTTGCGAGAAGCAATTAGCGGTGGGCAGATCTCTCTCCTTTATCTGCCAATTTACGAATTGGCCGACATGAGAATGGTAGCAGTCGAGGCTCTAGCCCGTTGGGATCATCCTGAAAAAGGCCAGCTCGGGGCGGGGATGTTCGCACCCCTTGCCGAAGAGATGGGTCTTGGCAGAGAATTGGCTCGAATAGTCCTGGAACAGGCGATAAATCAGAGCGTCCTTTGGTGTAATCGCTTTCCTGGATTGGACATTCGAATCGACGTCAACGTTTCAGAGAGCTACCTCAAGGACTCAGCGCTAGCCTTTGAGCTCATACACATGCTAGAGAGCAGAAGTGGAGAGCACCTGCCGATCTGGCTCGATATTTCGGTCGGGGGGCTAACCGGAAGGTCGTGGGGTCGCAGCGAAGCACAACTTCACGCTTTGTCGGAGTATGGAATTGGATTGAACCTCGACAACCTTGGCGAGGATGGCGCTGGCCTTTCAGTTTTGACCAAGTTCAGTTTTGACCAAGTTAAATTTGCAAAATCGATGATTGAGTTAGTCGACACTTCGGAGGTAGCGCGAAAGGTTATCCTGTCCACCACGGATCTCGTCCGTAGCTTGGGCACCTCGGTCTGCGCCATCGGCGTAGAGAATGCCGACCAGTTGAAGTTTCTAAAAGATATCGGGATCGACTCCGTCGCCGGATATCAGCTAGCGAGGCCAATCTCGGCCGAGGGTCTAGAAATGGTCTTCTCCTTGTCAGGCAACCAACCTCCGGATCAGGCAGATTAAGACCTTGTCATTTACCATCCCGTCTCCTTTGTCGGCCTACTAGGGTTTATACGGGTAAAAAAGTGATTCTTGCGTCGACACACACCATTACATCGGTCATCGCTGGCTTTGACTTAGTAGATCTCTTGGTACTCATCGCGGTGGCCTTCGCTGCCGCTCGAGGGACCAAGCTAGGAGCCGCGGTCCAACTCGGCTCCTACGGTGGGTTCTGGGTAGGAATGATCATTGGGGCACTATTAGCTCCGATAATTGGTTCGGTAGTCAAGCCCGGGGTGCTAAAGACGATCATTGCCCTATTAACCCTGTTTATCTGTGCTTCGATCCTCGCTGGACTAGGAAGAAAAGCCGGGACCGAAATTTTCAAGTCGCTCCGCAGGTTTCACCTAGGCTCGATAGACGCAATCTTAGGTTCGGGAATCTCCGTTCTCGCAACACTCCTTGGGGCTTGGGTAATCGCCGCAATAGCGATCAATTCACCCTTCTCCACTATCAGTGCCCAGGTGGCGAACTCCGAGATTGTCCGGGCGATCGACAAGGTGATGCCCCCGGCTCCGTCACTTTTTGCCAAAATAGACCGGCTAATGGGATCGGCCGGCTTCCCTCCCGTTTTCGCCTCGATTCCACCGCAGTTGGCGGGGCCGGTGGGCCTACCGAGCTCAGCCGCAGTCGCCAAAATACTGGCCGAGTCTCAGGCTTCGGTGGTCAAAATTGAGGGCCTCGGCTGTGGTCAAATCCAGGAGGGTTCTGGCTTCGTCATTGCTAA
>JAKBHQ010000501.1 GCA_021836665.1 Thermoplasmata archaeon | reverse complement strand
CGACACAGCAAGCGACAGGGCAAGGAGTACCAACGCGGAAGGGTATGCAACGCCCTTAGGTAGGTCTCCGGACGCGATGGCTCGGTGACGTTTTTTGGGGTGCATCCGATCCGCTTCGACGTCTTTTAGGTCGTTGAGAAGGTATATTCCTGATGAAGCGAGGATGAAGGAGAGGACCGCTACTAAGGAAGGGACCAAGACCTTCGGGTCGGTAAGCTTTGCAGCCGCGAGTGGTGCGGCTAAAACTATTAAGTTCTTCAGCCACTGCTTTGGTCTCATGCCAACTAGGAGCGCCAAGGGGAGATTCTTCTTGATTCTTCCGGTTTCCTTTGAAACCCCTGACAAATTTCCCCTGCTATCCTCTTGCTGGTCCAGCTTGGCCCTGTAGGTCATTCTACCTCCACAGGTCCGATACTAGACGGGGTTTGAAATATGGTCAGTTCGATTCGGCATTCTCAAAGCCATGACTAATCGACGGTTATTAGCACGACTCGTAGTGCCTCACTCCATCCTCAGTCGACATTTTGGCCTTATGGTTGTGAACTAGAAGGTCAAGATGGAACATCGTTTCGGTGACCGCAAGCATTTTGTTAAATGGATCCAGTGTGTCGAATTTAGTTTGACGCTTTGTCCATGTGAGCTCGAGGGCGACTTCGTGAGCTGTCGAACGGCCCATCGAGAGGAGCTTCGATGCCTGGGCAAGCCTCTGGTCATGGTGGAGTAGTAGTTCATCTATTCGAAGGTGAGTCGATTCGACAATGGGGCCATGAGCGGGGAAGAGCCTACTGTCAGCGAGCAAACGAATCTTCTTTAGTGAAGTGAGAAAGTCTCCCAATGGCAATGGGGCATTAGTAGGCTCGAGACCGATGGAAGGTGTTATGTGTGGAAGAACGTGGTCACCCGCAAAAAGCAGTTTTGCATTTGAGTCGCGAAAGACCACGTGCCCTTGAGTGTGGCCAGGTGTGGCAATAACATTGAGCGTACGATTCGCTAACTCAATTTCCCTGCCATCGTCTAACCAAAGATCGGGCATTTTATAGAGCGCAGAAAACTCGGCGTCATCACCTTCGAGCTCTCGCAAAAGGTCTATCAGGTACTTTGCGCCACACTCAACTAGCCGGGAGTATCGCTCGGCGGTCAACCCTGAATTTTCGGAGGAAGCCCTTTGACCTATAATTTCCATCGACGACCTTTCCAGGGCGCCAAGGCTTATTCGTCCGCCGAAATCGTCGCGAAGAGCGACAGCTTGGGTGTAGTGGTCGCGATGGAGGTGAGTGATAAGAAAATCTGAAATATCTCCTAAGTCAACACCAATGAGTTTTAGTGACTCTTCCAGTTGTTTGCGGGCAAGGGGAATATACATCCCTGCATCTATCAAAATTGCGTTTCTGTCGTCCAATAAGAGGTATACGTTGACCGCCCTCAGCGAGTCCCCAGGGAGGGGGAGCGGTATTCGGTATACGCCAGGTGCGACCTCGAAGGCACCTGGCTCCTCCCATTGTCGGGAACCACTGGACGGATCGGCCAACACAGCCAAGTCTCGGTCTCCTTTGGGGTAGCAGCGTGATTTAAGACCCATAAGCGGGCGTTATCTGGATAGTGTAGGTTACGCCAAGTCGCTTTAGAGCAGAACTTACCTAGTGGGCAGGAGGGTCCAACGGATTCCAGGTAGGGTGAATGTCATGGCACCTCGCCGACCCGTCACTGTTTTGCTAAGCAGAAAAGATCTTTCTTGGATTGTCGATCATCATCGTTTGGATGTCTGAATCGGATACGCCCCTTGCTTTTAGGGCCGGGATAACATCGTTGACGATGTGGAGGTAGTGCCAGTTCGGAGTGACATTTTCCACTACCGCGTCGTCGAGCCAGTCGTTGTGGCAGGCATAGTCGTGCGAAAGGACCATCTTCTCGGCATATCCGAGTTCGCACATTTTAGCTACGGTGTCTACTCGCTGCTCGAATGGGAGAAGGATATCGATACCAAATCTATCCATGCCGATGTAGGATCCCGCGTCGATTAACTTCCTGAGGTAATCTAGATCTGTGGTGTCCCCGGAGTGACCGATGATTACTTTGCTAAGGTCGACGCCCTCTTCAGCGAAGATCTTCTGCTGTGCTAGACCGACCTCTCCATGGGCAAAGGTATGGGTAGAGATTGGCACGTCAGTTGCTAACTGCGCCCTAGCGACTGCCCTTAGCACCCTCTCGACGCCAGGCGTCACTCCTGGTTCGTCTGTCGCACACTTGAGGATGGCGGCCTTTACTCCGGTATCGTCGATGCCCACTTCGATATCCCGGATAAACATCTCGATCATCTTCTCTTCTCCACCGAGGAGGCGATTTGGCCCTCGAAAGTGGAAGAACAGCGGTGGATCGTTATAGGTATATAGGCCAGTAGCCGTTATTATGTTGATCTCTGTTCGATCGGCTATCTTCTGGATCCTCGGTATGAAGCGACCTAATCCAACGACGGTAAGATCGACAATGGTAGATATTCCCGCTTTGTAGAGTGCGTCGAGTCGATCGACTGCCTGGTCTATGCGGGTTTGCTCGTCGCCGAATTCTGTTTCGTAATTCTGTTGAATGTCAGGTGTAAGGACAAAGACGTGCTCGTGCATGAGCGTTTGTCCCAGCGAGTCGACCGAAATCGGCCCCTTTATAGTCTCAACCTGTTTCATTTCTTACAGCCCCCTTCTGAGCAATTTCCATAAAGCTATGACTATTTGACCGGTTTACCCCAATCAGTCCCCGAACGGAGAATTGGTTTGAGCACTTTCCCACCAGGGTTTCTGGGCAGTGGTTCGTTCTGGATTCTCAGGAATTGAGGTATTTTGAAAGGAGCGAGCTTTGTCGAGGCGAACTCTAGGAGTGCCTTAGTATCCAAGTTGGTCCCGGGCATCGGTACCACGACGGCACCCACTTTTTCACCCATCATCTGGTCTGGCACGCCGACAATAGCAACCTCGAAGATGCCAGGATACTCGACCAGTACGTTTTCTACTTCGACGCAGTAGACGTTCTCGCCGCCCCGATTGATCATATCCTTCTTTCTATCGACGATCTGGCAGAAACCGTCCTGGTCGATCTTGGCCATATCTCCGCTGTGGAGCCAGCCGTCCACAAAGGTAGAACTAGTAGCTTCGGGCTTGTTCCAGTACCCCGAGACTACGTTAGGTCCCTTTATGAGTAGTTCGCCGACCCCACTCTGCTCGTCGAGGCCACCTAGGTCAAGCTCTACTGGCGGAGCGGCAAATCCTACAGTCTCGGGCCTAGTTGCAGCGTAGGCATGCGGTAAGTAGGTGGAAATAGACGCTGTCTCAGAGAGTCCAAAACCATTTCCTACCTCTGCATTTTCAAAGGCGGCCATGATCCTTTTAACGAGATCTGGTGGTGTCGGTGCGCCGCCGTAAAGTACCCGGGCCACCCTCGAGGTATCCAATTCAAGAAACTGAGATTGGTTCATAGCGAGCCAGTAAATCGCAGGTACAGAAGTGAGAACTGTGATTTTCTCTTCGGCTATTGAGGATATGAATCTAGCTACGTCGAAGGATGGAAGCATGACGACAGTCCCGCCGATGGAGAGTGTGGGGAGTAGCTGGCTATTGCATCCAGTTACGTGAAATAGCGGTACCGATACCAGCGATCTAAGGTTTTCCGGCTCAAGGCGTGCGACCCTGACTGCGGTTTCGATGTTAGATGTAAAGTTCTCATGCGAGGTCATTGCGCCTTTTGGATGACCCGTCGTACCGGAGGTGTAAAATATCGCCGCAAGATCTCCTGCGGAAGCATTTTCAAGTACAAACGGACCCCCATTTGGAAGTTGTTGGTCCGGCGTAAAGAGAAACTTTGTACCCGAGTCGTCGATCAGATATTCCTTTTCCGTTTTGGTCAGTCGGGTGTTGATAGGGACTATTACCCCACCGGCGAGCAACGTTCCAAAGAAGGCAACTACCCAGTTGACACCGTTTGGGAGATCGAGGCCAACTCGATCGCCGACCCGGACCCCTAGATCTTTGAGTCCGCCAGCAACGGTTGTGGACCTTTCCCAGAGCTGGGCATAAGTAAGCCTCTCGCCTCCCAGCTCCACCAGGGCCTCAGAATGGGGCCAGCTCTTCCTGGCCCGGTCCATCATCGAAATTAGTGTCGCATCTGTCCCGACATACCGAATGATTCCATCGGGACCACGATTTAGCCCCTCCATGGAAAATGGTTGGATCGTGCCGACTAGGCCCTGCTTTTCGATCACTGTTGCAATGCTCCTTTGGTCCCACTTTGGCGGTGTGAATCGATTCGGACTTCCACTAGTCGAGGTACTTTCGAATCTCTCTTCTGGCTATGGTCATCCGATGCACTTCGTCCGGTCCATCGGCGAGGCGGAGGGTCCGTTGACCTGCGTACATCTGGGCTAGTGGTGTATCTTCGGAAACGCCGGCTCCGCCGAATGCCTGAATGGCCCTATCTATTACTCTGAGGGCGACGTTTGGAGCCACTACCTTAATCGCAGCAATTTCGGTACGTGCGCCTTTGTTCCCGACGGTGTCCATTAACCAAGCTGCATAAAAAGTGAGCAGCCGAGCTTGATCGATTTCGATTCGAGAGTCGGCTATCCACGTTTGAACAACTCCCTGTTCGGCAAGGGTTTTGTTAAACGCAACCCTTTTCGTAACCCGCTTGCACATGAGTTCAAGGGCCTTCTCTGCCGCCCCAATTGAACGCATGCAATGATGGATTCTTCCAGGACCAAGCCGCGACTGGGCTATTGCAAAACCACTTCCTTGGGTACCTAAAAGATTGGATGCTGGCACCCTGACGTTGTCGTACTCAATTTCGCCATGTCCCTCACGGCTTGAGTAACCAAATACCTTGAGATCGCGTAGTACCTTGACCCCAGGTGTGTCCAGTGGTACGAGTATCATCGACTGCTGCAGGTATGGGGACGCATCCGGGTCGGTCTTGCCCATAACGATAGCGACCTTACATAACGGTGAACCTGCTCCAGATGACCACCACTTTCGGCCGTTGATTACGTAGTAATCACCGTCTCTGCTGATTGAGCATTCGATATTTGATGCATCCGAAGATGCAACAGCGGGTTCGGTCATAGAGAAGCAGGAGCGGATCTCCCCCATCAAAAGTGGTCTAAGCCAGCGCTCCTTTTGTTCATCGGTGCCAAACATAGTCAGAATCTCCATGTTGCCGGTGTCGGGGGCAGAGCAATTGAGAGCCTCAGGTGCGAGGTGACTCATCCCGGTTATCTCGGCCAAAGGTGCATAGTCCAGATTTGATAGTCCCTCTGTCCATTCCGTCTTATGGGGTAGAAAGAGGTTCCACAGTCCTAGGGTCTTCGCTCGGGCCTTTAAGTCCTCAAGAATTGGTGGGTGAAAGTGTGGGTCACCAGCCTTAGTCATCTGCTCTGTGTAAACGTCTTCAGCCGGGTAGACGTACTCATCCATGAAATTCCGGAGCTTATCTTGTAGTTCCTTGGCTTTTGGGCTGAGTTCGAAGTCCATCTAAAACCTCTCTTGAACGATTGATCATCGATTGTTGCGAAGCTTACAACCAACCGGGTCGGCAGTGGGGTCACCCTTCAAAAGAGCATTTAGTTCAGTTCGAAATGTTGGCCACCTCGGTTATGGTTCAAAATGCGAGTTGGAGTCTGAAAGCTAAGCGAAAATGCTCTAAGTTGGCTTGCGAGCCCACTTTCCGCAAAAGCAATTTCCAAGGGCGAGAGGAGGAAGGGTTGTTCGAATAGGCCCGACGCTGAGAGGGTCATGAGGGCATAAATTTCGGCCTGCTCGAGGATGTCGCAGACGGCCTAACTATCATTTGCTACCACCCACTAGGAGCGTACGACGCTCATTGGATAATGCCTAGGATAAGAACGGAAAGCAACTGGAGGTCGCCATGGCGGATGAAAAGGGAGCTGTGGAAGCTTCTAAGCGGAGTGTCTTGGTGGGTGAGTTCATGACAAAGGAGGTGGTTAGCCTCACCCCAGAGCAAGAGCTGCAGAGTGCAGTAAAGACACTGATGGAAAGGCACATTAAAGGGGCTCCAGTCGTTGATTCTGAAGGTGTCCTTCTTGGCGTACTAACCGAAGACGACCTGCTAGCGGGCAATTCAAGACTGCATATTCCAACCATGATCTCAATCCTCGGCGAGATGACGGCCTGGCCGCCCTCAATACTCAAGTTTAACCATGAGCTGAAGAAGGCAGCGTCGAGTACTGTTGGGGGGGCAATGTCCACGGAAGTAGAGGTCTTGTCGAGGGGAGACACCCTAGAAGACGCGGCGACCAAGCTGCATGAAAAGGGCCTATCAATGCTGCCTGTAGTAGAAGATAAGAGGGTTGTGGGTGTCGTGACCCGCTCAGATATCCTTCGTTGCCTTTCCGGCGGTTGAACTAGTATCTATGGTCTGGTTACTTTTAGCCGTTACACCATAGACCTTGTCGGCAAATTCTTTTACGCCAGAAATTAGGCCCGTCAATTCAAGTGGCAAGATGATTTTCGTTGACGGAGAATTTGCTAGCTGCTTGAGGGCATCGAGGTACTGCAAGAGCATGGTTGCCTGGTCTGCAGATTGTGCCGATGCGGTGATGGTGTCAAGGGCGGATGCGAGCCCTTGAGCTTTGGAGAGGGCTGCGGTTCTCTCGCCTTCAGCCGCCAGAATCGCCGACTGCTTTTGTGCTTCTGCTTGGAGGACAACGGCCTGTTTTTGTCCTTCAGCAACGGTGATGGCTGCTTGTTTTTGCCCTTCTGATTCCGTGACAACTGCCCGCCTCGTACGTTCTGCAGACATTTGTCTCGTCATCGCTTCGAGCACTCCTGGTGGAGGATTTATCTCCC
>JAKBHQ010000509.1 GCA_021836665.1 Thermoplasmata archaeon | reverse complement strand
TAGGTAGCTTTCGCAACCAATAGTAGCAATGAAGATTGCCGCAGTGAACTGCGATCATTTAGGGAGTTTTGTGTTGATTTCGGGGATTCCGACACTGTTTGTACTTCAAGGTAGACCGAAGGAAAATCTGTGTTTTGTTGTTTGTTTTGTGGTTTGCTTTATGGGAGTTCCTGAAGGATTATCAAGGTCAGGTCTTGGCGGAAATGATTACCTATAGTCCTATTAGCGGTAGATTAGGAAAATCACTATCACATCAGGCTCCGCAGATTCGAGCGGATAGGCACCTACTGGGTGGACGAAGACCCCCGTCCTAGGTATTCAACCGATTGTGTTGCAAAAGCCAGTCATCAAAAGCAGTTGCCACGATGCGTTCGCCATTTAGTTTTTCGGCCAATTTTGAGCAAAGGAATATAATTGGTCGATCCATAATCTTAGGAGATAACAGTTTTGCATCTAATTCCGGTGGAATGTCTTTGGGAATCATTCCGGTTCTGGTGGCACCGCCAGGCAGAAGCATATTTACCGTGACAGGAGTTCCAGCGAGATCTTGGGCCATAATGTAGCTCAGCGATTCTGCTGCAGCTCTGGACGGACCATACGGGACAAACCCACTTCTTTTCATGGTCTCATGATTCATGGAAATATTAATTATCCGGCCGCGGCCCTGTTGTAGCAGGCGCGGGGTGAATTGCGAAGCGACCAGAAAGTAACCGATGAGGTTGGTATCGATAACGTCTTGGAACCTATCCGGACTGACTTCATAAAATGGCATGGGGTTTGTCAGAAAGGATGGGTTGACGCTGATCATGCCTATGCCGGCATTATTTACTAGAACATCTACTGAACCGAGTTTATCAAATACCTCATCAGCTGCGCTTTTGACTGATTCAAGGTCTCGAACATCTAGCGGCAGGCGGTGAGCGTCAAGGTTCTCATGACGACGATAATCCACTATTTCATCCAGGCGTTTGGAAGGTCGGGCGGCCATTGCGACGGTTGCTCCAGCACTAAGAAGAGCGTCAGCCATCGCGAGTCCCAGGCCACTGCTGGCCCCAGTAATTACTACTCGTACGCCACTCAATTCACCCACTTTCGCAAGCCTATACGGGTTTTCTCATGGGGGACTTCTTCCGGAAATGCTCCATCGAGCTGTACATTTGGATATGTGGCTCTCTACTGCGCCGCCAGGGTCTGATTATTTGCTCAAAAGGCCCAAGGTGGTTAATTGATTTCGCAGACTGGCACGCCGCGCCGGGTTTCTGTACGCGTGCAATTTTGCTTGACGAGGTGCCGTCCGAAAATGGTCCGGATTCTTCATCAAGCGCACCAACGCCGGAGGTGTTTTGCGATTCACCAGATCCCCGCCCAACGAGACTACGCCCGCTAGCTGTGATATGCCAGCACTGAAGGCTCTGCAATTTTGAGGTGACCAGAATCGGAACAGTAGTGGGTGTGAGAGAGTGTTGATTACACGTCAGCAGCTGAGAGGAATCCCCGAAAGCACATCCAAAGCGAGCTCATGAGATTGAGAACGTAAAAACATTTGAAATCGAGCAGCTTGTCGTGGTCCTGGTGTCGGCAACTCCGACCGTCGCTTCAACGGGATCTACCGAATGTTGGTACCGAAAGTTCCTATGACCTCAGGTGGCATCTTGCCAAACCGCCTTCTCGTCCCGCTGCTGGGTGATCATCGGGGCTCGTCCAGTAGCGGGTTTGTAGCGGGTGCGCTTTTATTTTCGGATGACACCAGATCTCAAAATAGAGTTGATCTGCGGTGTTTCGGTGGACCTTGAGGGACACAATAAGAACCGAAAGGATTCCAAATAGTGGACTCTTCGTCCGTTGGTGAGTAATTTGCCCACTTGAACCGCCTGGGCGGTAGACGCCCTCGAGCGTGGTATTCGAGCTTGTAGCAATTTGTCGCACAATGTGCTACACTTTCTTCATGACGAAGACCATCGCTCAACGTGAACTGCGCAATGACAACGCCAAAGTCATCGATGAGGTGGTCGCTGGAGAGAGCTTCGTTGTAACCCGCAATGGCGTCCCAGTAGCTGAATTACTCCCTCTTCGTGCGCTACGACGCACCGTGGTCCCGAAATCCAGCATCGCAAATTTCATCAATACTGGGCTTGGTATCGATGCGAAGCTCTTTCGGGCCGATCTCGACAACCTCATCAATCAAGATCTCTAGATGACCACGGGGTTACTTGACACTTCAGTCGTCATTGACTGGGATGATCCATCGGTCCAAACAGCTCTGCCAGAGGAGATCGCCGTCAGCGCGATCACGCTTGCCGAATTGGCCGCCGGTCCAATTCTGGCATCCACGGTCACCGAGCAATCAATTCGTCAGGCGCGCCTGCAGCAAACTGAAGCAACCTTCGAGCCAATCCCATTCGACGCAGCCGCTGCGCGAAGTTTTGGCCAGATTGTTGCTGCCGTTGCGAGTACCGGTCGCACGCATCGATCGCGAATGGCGGACCTACTCATCGCCGCAATCGCTCACGCCAATGGCCTAGAACTCTATACGCGCAACCCAGGCGACTTCGTCGGCCTCGAGGAACTGATTCACGTTATTACCGTCTGAGTGACGCGACATGCGACCAAGTTGACTGCCTGGACGGTGGTGAACTTCATAAAGAAAATCGCACCGGTGCCTGTGCAATCAGACCCGGTTCTTCTTCTGCTTCGAAGTGGAGGTGATGGGACTCGAACCCACGACCTTTTGACTGCCAGTCTTTACCGAACGGTAAGTTACAGTTGAGTTGGGGACATTTCAGCAGCGTAGAGGCTATGAGCCTAATAGCGATTTGAACCGACCAGGGGTATTAATTGTTTACTGTAGCGGGTTTGTAGCGGGTTTTTTGGGGCAAAATTGGGAGGGGATCGCTGGCGCTGACCCAATTTAGTGATATGGTGTTGAACGTGATAGAGTCCCAGCCCGAGAGCGACCAAGAGTCGCAGTCGATAAGCAGGGTTTCTGTCTTCCCCTTGATTCCTATGCCTCATTTGGATCTCGGCATAAAGCCATTGGCGATAGGCGGGGTGTTGGCGCAGATGATGAAGCCCTCCCTTGCGATTTCTTCCGCCTTCTCTGAAATGACTCGCTTCCCAGCGATTTCTTCCGCCTTCTCTGAAATGACTCGCTTCCCAGCGATTTCTTCCGCCTTCTCTGAAATGACCCAGTTTCCGGGGACGTTTGCCGTCTTCTCTGAGACCAATGCTCACCTTGAAGCTTTCAAAGAGGTGATGGAGAAGCTTAGGCGGACACCGGAAGAGATTGCAGAGGGCGAACGGAATATTGAATTAGCAACTTGCCTCATGAACCTGATCCAGAAGAATCATTGGCTGAATTTAGGTGCAAGGTATTTTCGGATCCTGGACAGATTGAAACATACTGATGTTCAAAATACAGACGAGTTCGAGAGTCTGAGTGAAGCACTCGAAGCACTCGAGGCCGCTATGGCGATAGAGCAACTCGAATTGACCCTGAAAGCAATTGCAGATGCAACTGAACCCCTAATTCAAGACGACGAATTCAGCGAATATGCAAACGTAGTTGATTTGATTCCACCACCTCCCCACATCGTCGCAAAGAGTTCGCCGCTGGCTCCGCATCAGCCGACCATTGCCGCCTAGGGCGGTTCTTAGCCGACAACCAAAGGTCTCAACTTCAAAGGAGACAGCCGTCTCTACCTGAGGAAGTCAACCGCCCGCCGAGTCCGTAAAACTCGAGGCGGCTAAAGAAATTATGGCCATAAATGGCGACATCCTAGATTCGAAGGAAGCGGCGCAGCTGCTGAATCTAAGAAATAGTAAGTGTGTCGAACGCCTAGCTCGAATGGGCGATATCCCGGCATGCAAGATTGGTAAGCGGTGGTTCTACTCCAAGTCGGCCCTTGAGGGCCTTGTGAGTAGTGGAGGGGCAAGATGAAAGCCCCCGGCAACCCAACCGAGGGCACTTATCTAGAGTACCCTCAAACCCTTATTGATAGTTCCACTTTGCTTCGTAAGTCTCGATCTCCGGAGGCACGCCGGTTTGAGGCGATGACCCAACGCTCTGACCGGTGGTTTCAGGCAAACGAGGCTTTCAAAGAGGGCAATGGCGATCTCGCCTTGCGAAGGTTAGCAGCCGTAGTAGGGTCGAATTTCCCTGGCGACGTAGCTAGTCAACTTGCCGTCAGTCTTTGGGGAGAGGTGGACGAGTGACACTGACAACCCAAGACTTGATGAGTCGGTTGCAAGGGGACGGTCGAGGCGGCAAATACCTTTGTCCTGCTCATGAGGATAGGAACCCTTCCCTTCACGTCAAAGAAGGAACAAATGGGCCGGTGATCCACTGTTTCGCTGGCTGCGAACCGCTTGCGGTTCTAGAGGCCTTAGGTCTGACCTGGAAGGACTTCCATTCAACGCCTGAAGCCTCAACGGGCCTTGAGGCATTGGTTTACTACACCTATAAGAACGAAAAGGGCGATCCGCTCTACCGCAAAGTTCGTAGAGCTGGTAAGCGGTTCCACCTTGAGCACTTAGCTAACGGGAAGTGGATCCCTGGACGAGGGCCGGCACCAAGTGTCCCTTATCGGCTTCCCGAGTTGACAGATGCTATCGAGAGGCAATCCATGATCTTTTTTGTCGAAGGTGAAAAGGATTGTGAGCGGCTCGCCAGCCTAGGTTTT
Organism: Thermoplasmata archaeon; assembly: GCA_021836665.1. The sequence continues at coordinate 2,182 of JAKBHQ010000509.1, read as the reverse complement.
TGTGCAACCACCTCAGGTGCTGCGAGTTCTTGGGAGAGTGGCTTGGCTAGGCACTTTGTGGATGCCTTAGTAGTCATGATCCCTGATAACGACCCGGCGGGTTATAACTATGCCTATCAGGTCGCCAGCGATCTAGTCGGAGTTGTATCGGAACTCGCCCTCCTGAAGCTTCCAGGCTTGCCAGATAAGGGGGACGTGAGCGATTACCTCCTCGGCCATACTCTCGATGACCTCAACTGTCTATTCGAGTCTGATGAGTACCTCAGGGTTCTTGACTCCAAGGATGCAATTAGCCGAGAACTGACCTGGAAAGACCCAGCTGAAGTGCTGGAAACGCCAGGTATCAACTTTGCCGAGTTGCTTAGCGATAACGCTCCAAGGCGTGAAATGCTCTTTGATCCGATTATCCCTTCAGGGAGTGACGTAGTTCTTTACGCTGCTCCCAAGCAAGGGAAGTCGCTCTTTGTCTTGGAAGTGGCGATCACTGTTGCCTTGGGCGAGGAGCGTATGGGTCAGCTCCCTAGGGGGCCTCAGGTGGTCATCTATGTCGATCACGAGAACTCCCTCGGTGACATTCGTGAGCGTCTTGAGGACTTCGGGTTTTCATCTAGCGACTCTCGGCTGGATGTATTGCAGAGCCACCTCATCTACTTGCACTTCCCACCTGCTCCCCCTTTGGATAGCGAAAAAGGTGGGCAATGGGCTAAGGAGTTGGTCGAGCGACATAACCCTGTTTTGTTCATTATCGACACGGTGGCAAGGGCAGTAGAAGGCGAAGAGAACTCGGCCGACACCTACCGGCTGTTTCATCGTCACGCCCTTCGAGAGCTCAAGGCTCGAGGCGTAGCCGTAATACGGATAGACCATTCCGGCAAGGATGTCGAGAAGGGGATAAGGGGGACCTCAGATAAAGCAGGAAGCGCAGATCTGGTCTATTTGCTAGTGGCTGATGGTCCTAGGGTGAGTCTTCGCTCAAAGGCTAAGCGGATCCCTTGGGTCGCTGATGAGGTGAACTACACCAAGCTCTTCTCACCGCTTCGTCACGTTGCAGATACTCGTCCGCATAGTGCTGCAGGCATCGAGCTAGCAAAGATTCTTGACCGCCTTGACCTACCACTGGATGCGTCTAGGCGGACGGTGATCGACTCGTTAAAGGCCGCTGGCTTTACATCGAAAAGAGGTGTTGTAATCGATGAGGCGCAAAAAATTCGAAGGCAAGAAGCCAATCGGTTAGGCCGCTCAGCCTTCGTGAATTCCGCTAATTCGGATCGGGACAAACCCCCGGACAAGCCTTCAGTCGGTCTTTGGGACAAAGAAGCGGACAAGGGCGGACAAGGTTTTTCAGATGAGACAAAAAGGTCATCTGAACAGGGTGAATCTATCAGGACAAGAAACGGGACAAATTCGGACAAGTTACCGCCGCAGATCGGGACAAAGTCCCCCCCCCTAAGGGGGGACTTGTCCCAAGCGCACCAGTCGGTGGCCTTAGGAGTATCCAATGATTCATAACTTTCGAGGTCTTCTTGTACCGCCGTCCCAAGTCCCAAAGCACTGCAGTTGCCAGATGCAAGGTGTCTCGGGGATCGGTTGGGTTAGAGCATGAGTTCGAATCCATCTAGGCCAATATTGCGACGAGAGGCACGCAAGATAATCCGTACCGCACTTAGGCAACCACCGGTGCTAATCCAAGAGTTACCGGGTGCCGAGTTGTGGGGTAGAGGGCAGATCCTTTTTGTTTTGCCGGTCATCGAAGATCGATACGGCGATGATCTCAAAGAGGCACTTGCCAGACGGAGAACTGCGGCATTAACGGGCCGGTGTCCCTGTGGTGCTCGTCAACGGGTCAAGGGTGTTTCGTCAATCGAACTTCAGCACCTTGGCGATTGTCGGGCAGATGATCTGTCCATTGAGCAGATGCTGAGGGAAGCGCAATGAGTGAAATGACACCTTTCGTCGAACCGTCAAGTGTTGAGATCCCCCCCCCGGTAAAAAAGTGTAAGTCGAGGTGCGCCATGACCCGCTCATAGCTGTTTGTACACAAAAGCAGTATTTTTTAGATTCTTTTTCAACTTTTTACTTCTTTCCTTATATTTGCCCTGTTTTGTTTAGATTCGAAAAGATTTGGAGGTTTTATTTTGACCAGAGCAACCCCACCGGAACGGCGCAAGCGATTGGGTAATCC
>JAKBHQ010000244.1 GCA_021836665.1 Thermoplasmata archaeon | reverse complement strand
ACTAGCAACGCAATGACATTGTCTATTCGAACCGATCAACTTGGGATGTTTTAAGCCGATACCGGCTCAATTTAGTCTCTAAACTAGCCATGCCCTACTGCTTCGTATCGCTTAAGTCGGACAGAACAACCGAATTCGCATAGACTCTCTTGGCTGGGCAAAGAACTTAGAGACAAAAGGGATGTATAGGCAGCACTTATGCACGCAGATCAGCACTTATTGACCTATTTTCAAGCTCTCATCATGGGCCTTTTGCAGGGTATTTCCGAGCTCTTTCCAATTTCTAGCCTCGGACACTCAGTTGTACTGCCCCAGCTTGTCGGCTGGCACCAGCTGGCACAGGCACAGAGTGCCAAATCCTCATACTTTTTGAGCTTTCTAGTGGGCCTCCACGTCGCTACCGCCCTGGCCCTATTCATCTTCTATCGCCACGATTGGATCCGTATCATCTCGGCGGTGATAAAGAGTATCTTCACAAGGCGTATCGATAACTTCGACGCACATTTCGGGTGGCTTCTTATCGTGGCGACTATCCCGGCTGGGATTGTCGGTCTCCTCTTTGAGAACCTATTTCGTGTGCTTTTTGCCAAACCGTTAGCAGCGGCAATCTTCTTGTTCATCAATGGTCTAATACTCCTTGTCGGTGAGAGGGCGCGCCATGCCGAGGTCCTTAGGTCAGAAAAACGTCAGCACTCACGGACGACCCCGATCCTTCAGGAGGATTCCCGTACAATTTCAGAACTCAACTTCAAGGAGGCTGGAATAGTCGGAGTTGCGCAGATCTTTGCGCTTTTGGCTGGCATATCACGATCCGGAATAACCATGGTCGCCGGCCTCTTGCGGGGACTAACTCACGAAGACGCAGCCAGGTTCTCCTTCATGCTTGCAACTCCGATAATCGCGGCAGCCGGCTTGTATAAAATACCGCACCTCTTCAGCTCCGCTGCCGCCGGGGTGCGTCCCCAGATCTTGATCGGATCAATTGCAGCTTTTGTGGCGGCCTACCTTTCAGTTCGATTTCTGACCAGGTACTTTAAGGCCAACAACCTCTACCCATTTGCCGCCTACTGTCTGGCCTTTGGCTCGCTTCTAATCGTAAGATTTATCTAGTCTCTCCGAACTGGCTATAAAGAGACGAGAACGCTGCAATGAATATCTGTGACTGGTCGGTTATCAGTCCTGGTCTAGTTGAGGCCAGCGCCATGTCCGTTCCCGGCCCATTTGCTACTGGCGGCACTTCAGATGATGGGACGACTCATTATCTGGAGAGTGTGTATGAACAGCAGTAATGCTGGCCGTGCTTGGCGAGGCGAGAACCTTCTAAAAGGTGCATCATCATGAGTGGACTCACTATTTATCACTCAGATGCAACGGTTCGCTTTCTCTGATCAAACGCTGACACCCGGTATTTGCGACAGAGTGACCCGGACTGAATGATCGAGCCGGTAATGATATCGGCCATAATCGGTCGGTGGCTCAAATTGAGCGGCCATTCGGGCGGTTTTTCCTCCCAAAGCTAAATTTAAATCGCAGCTGACATCTCAGCAGCGACGATAATGTACTTCCGCAGCGAGCCAGATGGAGATTTAACGGCATAAATTCTAGAGTTAGTAGGAAACTCGCTCTCGTCCTTACGCCGCAACCAGACCGTTCCATTCCAGAATCCCTCGCGGATAGCCTCGCCCAGAACCTCGTCCCTCCATCTCTGGTCGTGCCGACTAGCGATGCGGTGATCGAGTCGCTGGCCGATGACTTCTTGTCGACTAAGAGCCGTCGAAGCGAGATAAGCTTCGTTCGCCTCCAGTAAGACTGCGTCTCTATCTGCGACTAGTAACATCTCGCTAGAATTCTCAAAGATGATCCGTGCCTGCTCCAACAGGTCCTTCTCTATACGCTCCTTCTCGACGTCAGTTCCTACGGAAACAATAAAACTTACCTTGCGGTCTGAATCGTAGATCGCCGACGACTTCCACCGTATATTTCGGGGGGAACCGTTCTTATCAATCCAGGTAATCGCAGTTTCAGCGGCGAGGTTCCCTTCGATCGCCTTTGTGAACCAATCGAGTCCAAGGTGGCGGAATTCCATAGGCAGCAGATCCTGGGTTAGAAATGGCCTACCTCTCGCCTCACTTAGGGTAATACCGGTAAATTCCTCAAATGCCCTATTGGCTTGGACAATCTCCCCTGAGGAACTCATGACGATCACGATCGAATTTACTGAATCCATTACCTCCGAGAAGAATGATTGCTGCCGTCCGAATTCCACGGCCCTCTTCCTCGTCTCGGTGACATCTTGGCCGATCATAGATATTGCAATTAAGGACCCGTCTTGATCCCAGATCGAGTCGAGTCGAAATTCAACGTCGACAGTTGTGGCATTTGGCCTACGAATGTGCAACTCAAGCTTCTGAGTGGAGCGGGTTGAAACGGCTAATGAACAACCATTTATCAGCTCATCGATCTCCTCCGCGCCCAGCCTGGACTGAATCGGAAGAGGCGACCCCTCTAGCCTTGACGGATCCCAACCAAAAGTCGTTCCAGCCGCCTGGTTCATCGAGCGGACTATAAAGAGCGGCGAAAGCAGGACCATTGGAGCGTCCAAGGATTCGAGGATGCTCCCGATGACTAACTGCTCGGTCTGCAACTTGTACTTGTCACGCTCTTGGTCTGGAACGTCGATGAGTTGAGAACTGAGACACTGTTCCCCATTTCGATGGTCGAGCTTCGTAAGGTACTCGACACGGAGTTCTTCGCCGTCTTTTCTTCGGTGAACTACCGAGAGATGTACCGAGTTCTCCGGACCCATCACACGGATCAAGTCCATTAAAATACGCTCGCTGAGTACCGGATTTAGATCAAAGATCGTCTTGGAGAGGAATTCAGACTTGGAATACCCATAGAGTGAGCAAGCGCCCTCGGATACTTCAATAATTCGCCACGTTAGAGTTGAAAAGCTGAATCTACAGCCTGAACCCGAAATCGGTCTACTTTCGGCCGGGGTTGTTCCTCCGACCGTCCCATCTTCGATTATGGTGAGCGAGGCAAGGGCGCAGACAGCTTCTAACATGGCATTTTGAAGCGGGGTCGGCAGCATCTCCTTGCTTGACACCAAGTTGATTACACCTACTATATCCGAAAGACCATGCCAAATCGGGTAAGCCCAACTAGCTCTGATCGTGCTGAGAACGGGATCGACTTCGACAAACTTGGAACAGTGTAAATTGACATTGGCATCGTTGATTAGCACCGATGATCTTCTTAGCACCGCCGTCGCAGATGTCCCCCAGCCATTCTCTATCGGCATAGATCGAAGTGCGCCCCTGATGTTCGAGGCGATACTCGGACTTACCACCATCTCAAGAAATCCGCCCTTAACCGAGAAGATTGTCATTCGCGTATCGGGAATTAGCTTCTCAACTTCAAGGCAGAGTCTCTCCGCAGCGGCGATTCTACTCGGAAAAGTCCCGAGATATTCGAGGAATCCCCTCAGGGCTAAGGTTAGGGCGAGTTGGGATATTTCGTCTTCGTCCCCCGTCGCAGCGAAGCCATGCCAGTTACGAGGAGGAACATACGGCCTATTCCCCCAATCGACCGCTTCATAACGAACAAGTCCCCTTAACTCCTCGAGCCCAGCCTCAATCTCGTCCGGGATGTAGGTCTCTACAGCGTGCTCAATCCGCACCAGCAATTGATTGAACTTCGTGGTTTTGAAGTCGCCGAATAATAGGCGTAACTCCTTGAGGGCCGCATTGGCCATCGGCTGTGCCATCATCGGGCCCGACCGCCTCATCGTGGTAATGAGTCTTCCAAGGGCCGCCAACATCCCAAACTGGGTCTTGGGATAGGATGGGTCCACCTCCCACTCCATTGTTGCGATCCAATCGAGCAGAGCCTTGGCCTCCATCGGTGCCGCTATTGAATAACCCTGCCCCAAGTCGGCTCCGAGTACTGAGGCGACTTCGATAAGACCGACTGACTCCAGGCCCTCCACCACAACACGAATTCCGAGGTCATGTGCTAAATCGACGAGGTGTTCGATCAGTGAAATTGCATTAGTCGGGTCGGAGGTCTTCCTCACCAGGCCTTGGTCAATCTTGACTTCATCAAAACCTATCCGTTCGAGCCTGGTAAGCGAGCTATAACCTGCCCCTAGGTCGTCCTGCGAAAGGGTAATTCCCAGCGCTTTGAGCTCGGCAATAATCGACCCGATATCCTCTAGTTCATTAAGTTCCTCATCCTCGGTTACCTCCAAGGTGAGCTTCTCCTGGCGAACGTACATCTCCTGGATGGCTAGTTTGACCTCCTCGAGGTATCTTGAATCGATCAGTCCTTGGGGAGGGAGATTGATCGATACCCGGGGATCGAAGCCTTGAGCACTCCAGATCGAGCGAGCCTCTCCAATTGCTTTGAGCCCGAGACCAAAAAGGTGAAAGAGCTCGTCGGCTCCAAAAGCGGGAAGAAAGGCAGCCGGCGAGACGATCTTCCCAGAATCGTCCACCAACCTAGCCAGAGCCTCAACCTTGACCACCTTGCCGTTACGAAGGCTTACTATCGGCTGGTAGAGCATCCTAACCTGGTCCTTGTAGAGGAAGTTCCGATACTCCATTCGGGTAATGTGCGAAAGAACCTTGCTCTGGTCGAGTTCGCTCAGTGCCGCACCCAGTTTCTGGCGGATGGTGTCGAGAAAGAATCGTCGGGTAGAAACGTCAAAGTAACCTGGCCATCGAGAATGGCATGAGAGAAGCGCTATTGGACGGCCTGCGGAATCTGTAATCGGAACCGCAGCCATAGAGCGTATCCCCATCGCTCCGTACACCCCAGCCCAGGGTTGCATAGTCGGGTCGATTGCTATATTCCCGCTGGTTTCAATCTCGCCGCTCCGCCAAGACCTCCCGTCAACCCCGAGTCCCTCTGGTAGGTCGACCCTTATGCTCTCCTTGGCTATGAGCCCAGCCTTAGATAGCGACTTGAAGTTTGCAAAGGCAAAGCCAACGATATGTTCTGGTTCTAACCATCCATTGGCATCAGGCCTGGAGAGGTAGATGCCATCTATCCCAGAGATTGAATCGAGTACTTCGAAGCTCTTCAAAAAAAGATCCGACGCATAGGTAACCGAATTGCATATATTGGTGATCCGCGTGGTAATCGAGGCTAGGTGTTCAGCCTCTTTAGCCTCCGCAGTCAGTGCACCTTCGATCAGCTGCAAGACGCGTTCCCTAGCGATACTCTCGAGAGCAGTAGCATCCTCTGCGAGGGCCTGGTCCTCGTCGCAGGTCTTTTTTATCATCGAAAGTAGAGGAGAAATCGCCCTAACCATCCACGCCGAATCGAGGCCGACCATTCGGTGCATGTGATGGAGCATCTCTAGGCGCCGATTGAGGTTCTCCTGGTCGGGATTGGACTTCAACAGATCATAAATCAGCGACCCGAACTGGATTTGCTGGTGCTTCATCTCCCGCTCGCTCAGATGGCTAAAGAACCTCTCTACTTCTGGCTGTTTGGCAAAGACCTCGTAGAAGTATGACGTGAAATCTCTCGAAACTGCACGAGCAAGCTGTATCAGACTAGAGATACGTGGAGATGAATTGGAGCCGCTGGACTCATCGTCTTGAGTGTCGTCACGGCTCTTCTCGTCTTCCATCCCTAGACCCCTCCCCGGGTTTCGTCAGCATACGCTCTGTTCAAACGAACGACCTGGCGCCAAGGATCATGCAGACCAAAAACGACCTAAAGCAGTACCCTTGAAAAAGCTAGCTTGGTTGCGCCTATACCGTTTGATGGTCAACACATCAAGGGCACCCCACAAAGTGAGAAGGCTACCAACTTTCACTTTCTGATTCGAAGCCTACCAGGGTGTAACTACGTACAGTTCTGGCAAACCCTGAATCTGCTCAACAGCTCCGGACCTTTTGGGTTATTCAAGACCCGGGCTTAGCAGAAACAGAACCAAAAAATTACAAAACGCTCATCTGCCTTTTATTGGGCGTACTTTACCCGCCAGTTGAGCCGTAATCTTCTCTCTCTGAAAGCAGCCCGAGTTCCTCTTGCCTCGCAATCACGTGCACATCGATCCCAGACTCTCCGGCGGCCCTGATAACTTTGGACACGATTGATCCATGGGTGAACTCTTTCCACCTTGAATGGCTCGTCGCCCCCATGATTATCTGGGTAACCCGCTGGGTCCGTGCGAAGGAGACCAGCGCCCCTGCGACCTGGTCTGCCACTATGACCTGGTACTCGGCCCCCAGGTCTTGAGCAAGACCCTCCAGTTTGCGTGAAGCGTCTGAGCTCATCCTCTTGGCGTCGGACGATTTGACATGGACCACAAGTAATTTACCTTTTGATCGACTCGCAATCCTCGCAGCCCGGTGCATCAGCGATTCCGATCCGGGGGCACCGGTGACCGCTGCCATAACCCTCTCCCTGGTCTCCCAGGTTCCAGTTGATCCAATTCGCGCTAGGTAGCTAAGTAGCTCTTCCTCGGTTTCGTCGGCGACGAACCTTAAAGCGAGGTCCCTAAGTGCGGAGAGGTTTTCGGTCCTGAAGAAGTTCACTAGTGCGTCGGCGACCTTCTCCTTAGGATATACATTTCCATGAATAAGTCTCCGTCTTAGCTGTTCAGGAGACGAATCGACTAGTTCGATTTGATCGGCGGACCTGACAACCCAATCCGGAACCCGCTCTCGGACTTTTACCTTTGTGATCGACTCGACGACGTCCGCAATCGATTCGAGGTGTTGAATATTGAGGGTCGACAGAACATGGATGCCATTTTCCAGGATCTCCATGACATCCTGCCACCTCTTTTCGTGTCTGGAACTACCAGGGACGTTGGTGTGGGCGAGTTCATCGATCAGGACTAGTTCCGGCTTTCTCGCAA
>JAKBHQ010000260.1 GCA_021836665.1 Thermoplasmata archaeon | reverse complement strand
CTCCGACGTCAAGCCTTCTGATGCTTCAAGGCGATCACCTTGGTCAAAACCGTCTGACATCAACACCTCCCGAGCCTCTGCTAACCCTCACGCTACACCAGATCTGCAACATTGCAACTATGGCTTTAGCTTCTCTTGGACTTCGCAACACCATATTTTCAGAGTCAGATTAGATTCACTAATTACTGTTGAACGGCTCAGGCCCTATGGCTCGACATAGTTGACTAGCCGCTGACTGATTCATGAGAGGAATTTTTGATGAAGGTCTGGATTGACCAGGATCTCTGCACCGGAGATGGACTCTGCGAAGAGATTGCGCCGGCCGTTTTTACCCTTTTGGACGACGGGTTGGCCTACGTGAAGGAGGGGACGACCGTCCTAAACGAACCGGGTGGTAGTGCACAAATGGCGGATGTACCTGACGATTTGCAAGATGCAGTCGTAGAAGCCTCTGAAGAATGTCCAGGTGAATGTATATTCGTTGAGGACCTCTAGTCGCTCTCCGCTTCCTCCCCCGTGGACCCTCCATTTCCGGTCAGGACCTAGACCCCAATTGGAGCCAGTAAATCCATGGAGGAACCCCGGGGGTTCATGGCGCACCGATTTCTCGATAAGTTTCCTTGAGCTTTAATTCAACTTTCATTGGGCCTCCCCACGGTTTAATCCGGGGGATTCCCGCCACAGGCAGTCGTAGTGCTTTTGTAGTTCAGCTCGCCTGGGGCCCTTTGTCCTCTATGACAAATCAAGTATCGGTTGGCCGGCAACCTTTATCCTTGGTGGCGCCACCCTAGCCGTAGTAATAAAGCCGCTGTGAGCGGTCATTCTATGCTGCGGCCTAGCGATTCTTCCGTTTAAGTACCACTCTCGCTCCAAGGTCTCTGATGAGGTGACCAAAGTAAAGCCCGCTCGTGGCAGAGCCTCATGCAACTCCATGAGTTGGGTGATGTTTGTCACGAAGCAACAAAGAATTCCCGTCTGCGAGATCGCTGACCTCACACCATCCAGCGCCTTCCAAGGTTCCGGTAAGTCGAGTACCGCTCGATCGTAGCCAGATCCCAGGTCGTCTTCATATGCGTTGCCTAGTCGAATTCGATAATTGTTCCACAGGTCGGGAGTCACTAGCGAACGGAGATTCTTCATGGCGATTGAGGCAAACTCTTCCCGTAATTCGACGCCGTCAACCAGAGCTCCGGCTCGCACCAAGGAGGTCGAAAGAGCACCCGAACCTACTCCAGATTCCAAAACTCTCGCTCCGGGAAATAGGTCGAGGTTGAACAAGATCTGAGCAAGATCCTTCGGGTAGATGACCTGGGCCCCTCTGGGCATTGCATAGATAAACTCCGACAGGGTCGCCTTAAAAACACGATACGGTTTATTCTTACTGGAAAGCACCTGTTGGCCATAGCCGATTCCAATAAGGTCGTCGTGGCGTATGGTCCCCCAATGAGTATGAGACGATCCCCCCGACTTTACCCTAGACATGGTTTTCCTCTGTCTGGAGTCGACCAGAACTACTATTTCCCCCTCAGAAACTTCCCCCTCAGAAACGATCGTGGTCTCCCCGGATCTATCTGAGTTACTATCCGAACCATCCAAAACGATTTCGTCAGTGCCCTCCGGCTCTTGGTGAGACACTAGCGATTCGTGCCCCTTGATTTAGGGATTGAGGACACGATGTAACTTTCGCCTGGTCTAACCGTCATGGATATGGTTTTGGGCCCCATTCTCTTCTTCAACCATCTGATGGCAATTATCGACATTGAAATCGCCGCTACCGGTGACCAGGTAGATCGACTACCCCGTCTGAGCAAGGTATCAAGGGTAAAACCTCCTCGAACACCTCTTTTAGCTTTGGGTCCTCCCCCGCCGCCAGCCTTGGGAAAAACACTCATGAATATGTTCATCATCTGGCTCATATCCGCCTAACCTCGACGGTAGCGTTTTTGCGCCTGCCAAATTTAACACCAACCAAAAACACCATTACTACTACCGCCGTCGCTGCGATAGCCCCGATTGAATTCAACGCCGGTCTCGCAGTCTCCTTCGCCCTGTCAAGCCCGCCTTGGAGTTCCCTAAGCTTGGCCTCGATATCACTAGGAGATATCTTTTTTTCAAAATGGTCCATTTTCCGACCTCCCTTTCCTAAAATCGCTTGGGCTGTCGCCGAATCGCAATTGCAGTGATTGCCAAAAATACCGTTGCAATTGCCGCCGTAATTAAATACGGAAGCCACGAAAGGTTTCCGGTGAAGGTCGACCCCGTCTCACTCTGAAGTAGGCGCAAAATACCAATTATCAGCATCAGTAGTCCAACTGCTACCAAAACTGAACCCGCTACACCGAAGCCCAGGTAGCGTCCAATCCCTTTTAAGGGCCCTATGGTCTCCTGCTTGAGGTAAGCGACCACTAAGTCTTTGACTTCAGCAGCCAAAGACTTAGGATTACTAGCAGCTTTGCGCCACACTGCAAACTCCCAACTGACCCTCCGATTCCCCGGCAGGGACATACCTAGCACTTCCAGAAAAGTTGCTATCAAAAATCTAATCTGAAAAGCAATTACAAAGTCGCCGAGACAAATATTACGAAAGATCCATCGGCTCTGCAATCAAGGATACCTTTCAGCAGTCCGAACTACTGGAAAGCTGCTCCATAAAGAGTTTTGCTAATGGCAATTTCACTTCCCTTCGTGCATCGAACTAGAAATGAGAAACTATGCCTAGGCGGTTCAACGCACCGAGATGAAGGTTCGAGACATCCGAACAGATCTCAACTAGTGGCAAAGAGCGTCGACATCACCTAAATCCGAACGAACTTTCCATCAAAGAATCCACATTTCGAAGATGGCTATCCACGCCACATGAGTCACGCCACATGAGTCACGCAGCATGAGTCACGCAGCATGAGTCACGTCACATAGGTCAAGCTTAATGGGTGATCCTGAAGGCGAAGAATTGTGGGAGCGCACCGGGTTAGGTAAATTAGCAACGCAAGTCATAATCCGATAGGAGGCTTCGCTCCTCAAAAGGGTCTAGAAACACGACCTGAATCCTCAGTTCAGCTGAGAGGCATATTTCCAAAATCGCTAGATTTCTAGCATGAACAGCTAGCGTTGGATAATGCACTCTGCAATAGTCGGCGTGATTGCAGGGCTTGCGATCACTCAGGTATCAATCCTGATCACCACGGTCTATCTCCATAGGTCCCTCTCTCACAAGGCGGTCATATTTAACCGTCGCGTAGCACTGCTCTTTCGAATCGTTCTGTGGATAACCACCGGAATAAGGCCACGCCAATGGGTTGCAGTGCATAGAAAACATCATGCATTCACCGATGTACCCGGGGATCCACATTCACCGGTGCTTTTGGGGTTTTACAGGGTCCAGTTTGGAAACGTCTGCTACTACCGCAAAGAAGCTCTCAACGGAGATACTGTCGCTAAATACGCTAGGGACCTTCTGCCTGATCGTTGGGACGAGTTGCTTTTTGACCGTTCATTTGTCGGCCTAGCCATAGGAATTTCGATCCTCGCCCTCGTAGGTGGTTGGAAAATTGCCCTCGTGGCCTCAATAGTCCACCTTGTGGCCTACCTTGGCCTATCAGGGGCAATAAATGCCATCGGACACAGTTTTGGCAAAAGGCCATATGAAAATCTCGCGACTAACAACACTTGGTTGGCATTAATGACCTGCGGTGAGGGACTGCATAATAACCATCATGCCGCCCCAACTGCGGCAAAACTATCCTTCCTAAAGGGACAGATCGACCCAGCATGGCCGATAATTTCGCTGCTCGTCAAGCTCCATTTGGCCACCGTTCGTCTATCGGCCCCAAAGTTCAAGAAACAGCCAGCCGCTTAGCCCTAGCCTCCCTCACTTTTTCGATACGCCTCATTCGACCAGGACCTAATTATTTAGCGAGTATGCAAGAGTCGTTGCTACTCCTTCCTATTTGGGGCGACACGCAGCTTTAACTATTGCCGATGAAAATCAAAACTTCCGTAAATCGTTGCAATGGTTTAATGTGGTCACTCATTCGGCCGATCGTATCATTGTACTTTTCGTGTCGTAGCTTCTTTAGGATCAATTGTTGGAACATTCAATGAGCCCGATAATGAACACCTATTACTCCTTTGACCATGATGCGGCCGGGGCAGTGGGTGAATTAGTTGGTGAGTCCATAGCTGGATCGGACAAATCCCCCGACTTCACCTTGTTGGTCATGCCGAGGCGGTTCGCGTCCAAGGGAAAGCTATGCATTAAAACTATTGACCAACTGCTTGCTCCGAAGAATCTACTCGGATTTACCGTCGATACGCTGCCGGGAATGACCTCTACCGACCCCCAACCACCAACTTCCCTGATACTGAACATAACCGGGGTCCCAGTCTCTATTATTGAAGATCTCAACCTAGAAGTTAATACCGAAAGCCCCTGGATGAAAAGCCTTAAAGCGGAAAGGCTCGCCCATAAGGGGGTAGATCCCACAGGAATGTTGTTCAGCTTTTCAGATGAGAACTTTGATGATCACTTCCTGACCCTCTGGAATAGCATATTTCCTGGATCGAAGCTCATCGTGGTCGGGGCTAAGGGACAGCGAAAAACTAGTTGGGGTCGTTTGGGTTTCCAAGATCCAAATCCCCCCTCCGCACTAGTCCTGCTTTGGGGAACAAACCCACTGAGATTCGAAGCTATTTCGCCAACACGCCAAAGCGTGATACCGCTTGGAGTACCTATGGTTGTCACCAAAGTTGAGGGGCGCAATTTACTCGAAGTTGCAGGGCGACCGGCCGCCCTGCAATTGATGAAAGCGGCCACTCAGTGCGCACACGAGCTCGCTGTACCCGAGGACATCCCCCAACTGTCAGACATCGCACTCGGGATACCCCAGAATCCGTACCTCTTCGATTACGGGACTGGAGACTTTGACATCTGCTCAATTGTCGACATTGATCTGGCATCCGAAGCCATAACCACCACTGACGAGCTGGCGCTAGGTTCGGCGGTTCAATTCATGGTATATGCGACGTCGATTTCGCCCTCAACAACTGGTGAAGTGCTGAAAAGACAAGGAATCGTCTTCTCCAAAACCCAAAGACGAGATCAAGTGGCTCTGTCGAACCAGGCCGTGGTTGAATCTCCGAATAGTAGCCCTAACGAAGGACTCTACAGGATTCTCGTTGACCGAATTAAGGTGCAATCCGGGGGCTTCAAAGAGGCGATCTCAACCTCCGCCGCCGCCGTTTGGCACTCGCAGGACATTGCTACTAGGTTATAAGGTCTAATCTCGAAAAAAGGCGAGCATCAGTTGACAAAGCTTCATGCCCTTTACGGCGACTTCGGCCAAAGTCCATGGATAGACAACCTCGAGCGATCCTGGCTTGGTGACGGAACTTTATCGTCTCTGGTAGACCAAGGGGTCAGGGGACTGACTTCGAACCCTTCGATAATGGCGAAGGCTATCAAAAATGGTGAAGGCTATCAGGAACAGATTGAGAAGCTGTCGTCTCTGTCGGCTCAGTCCTTGTATTGGGAACTGGTTTTGACGGATATTGAAGGAGCGGCTGACCAGCTTTTAGACCTCTACTATGCGTCCGGGGGACGGGACGGCTTTGTTTCTGTAGAAGTGGATCCTAAATTCGCCTTAGACCCAGCAGCGACCATCAAATCAGCTGTGGAGATTTATGAGCGCATCGCGATGCCAAACGTTATGATAAAAATACCGGCCACCAAGAAATGCCTACCGGCGATTACCGAGGTAATTGGAAAAGGGATATCGGTAAATGCGACGCTAATTTTTGGCCTAGAGCGCTATAGAGAAGTCTGCCAGGCTCACCTAGCCGGAATTCAGAAACTTGCCGAGAGGTATCCATCCAAGCTAAAGTCGACTCATTCAGTTGCTTCCTTCTTTGTCAGTCGAACCGACACGCTAGTCGATGCACTATTGGATTCGAAGGGTGGTCCAAAGCATTTGAAAGGTGGGGCGGCGCTGGCTTCCGCCAAATTGGCATACGACTTCTATTGCGGATTTACAGTCGCCGAGGAATGGATGAAGCTAAAAAATATTGGGGGTGTCCCCCAGCGACCCCTGTGGGCCTCTACGTCTACCAAAAATCCCCAATACCCGGACCTCCTCTATGTTGATAACCTGATCGGGCCGGACACGGTCAATACGATGCCACCAGCGACACTAGAAGCATTCTTAGATCACGGCGAGCTAAGACCCGGACTTACCGATGGTGTGGAAGATGCGAGATCGCTACTTCGAGAAATTGGTGAATTTGGTATCAACCTAGATCAGGTCTTCAAGCAACTTGAATCAGAGGGCTTAGAGGCATTTGCAGCATCCCACGAGCAGATTCTGTCAACCCTCGAGCAGTGGATCGCCTAGCCACCACCCTCCAGGCATGCGCCGATCTCCAACAAGAAGGAACTACAGGCCAAGAAGGCAGAAATGACACCCGCCCACTTTGGTACGAGAGATTGGAAAATTTTGCCCTAAGCCACAAGGCACCTCCTAGCTTGGAGCAAGCCGCCACGATGTAGGGGTTCCACTTCCGCCCAAGATCCAATTCCTACCTGTTCGATCTGCCTTGTCTGGATGCCTAGCCAAACGGGCCAGTTTCGGTTAGGTTGTTGGTTAATGAGTCAAACACTAACGAAATTGCCCACGAGCGAGTTACTACTTGCGGCCGCCGAGAAGCGCTATTCGATCTCTGGAACCCGAATCACCTATTCGCCTAAAGCATTTTTCCCACTTACAATGCTTTGCCAAAACAGATGCGGATACTGCACCTTCGCCAGGCCCCCCAGAAAAACTGAGTCCGCATACATGGATCTCGATGAAGTAGTTGAATTGGCGAGACGGTCTGAGCACATAGGTGTTAGAGAAGCACTATTCACTCTGGGTGAAAAACCGGAGCTCAAATACGCCGCCGCACGCGGTTGGCTTCACCAGCGAGGATACGAGTCCACCACCGACTATCTCTATGCAGCCGCTAAAGCTATCAACGAAAACACTTCACTGCTCATTCATACCAACGCGGGCGCAATTGGTCCCGACGAACTCTCCAAGTTGCGCGAAGTGGCGGTTTCACAGGGGATGATGCTGGAAAGCACCAACGATTCTCTGGCTTGTCACAAGCTAGCTCCGGACAAATCGGTCGATCGCCGGCTTAGCACACTTCGTTCCGCAGGAAGGTATGGCATCGCATTTACGACCGGAATACTTGTTGGCATAGGAGAGGACGAAGCGGATAGGGTGAGGTCCCTAGAAGTCATCGCTAACTTGCACAATGAGTTTGGCCATATCCAAGAGGTGATCGTCCAAAACTTTCTTCCCAAGCCACGAACCAGCATGGCAGAACTCCCTCCTCCCTCGTTGGATACCTATCAAAGGGCAATTGCCCTAGCCAGGTTGATACTTCCAGAGGATATCGTCGTTCAAGCCCCACCGAATTTGAGCGAAGACGCTTCGGCGCTATTAGATGCCGGAGTCTCCGATTTTGGTGGTATCTCCCCAATTACCGTCGATCACGTTAATCCGGAGCGTCCTTGGCCCCACATCGAGATCCTAGCCAAGGAGCTCGAATCGATTGGATTTTCCCTTGTGCCAAGGCTTGCAATACAGCCCGCCTTTTCCTTAGCTCCAAAGCGCTGGATAGACCCTGCCCTACACTTCCGAGTGCTGGCAGCGTCCGAATCTGCCGGGCTCGCCAGGGAGGACGACTGGGTCTCGGGAGGAGCAATCGACCCACCTTCAATAAGGTCTAACGGTACCAAAATCATCAAGGGTGCAGTCAATGAGGTGTTAGATGGGATCACCTCTGGAGAGATACCAGGCGAGGACGAAATCCTCACGCTGTTTTCTGCTCGTGGTTCAGAGGTAGACCAGGTCTGTGAGGCCGCCGATCAGATGCGTCAAAAAATTAGTGGTGAAGCCATCACCTTCGTAAATAACCGGAACATCAATTACACGAATATCTGCACCTTCAAGTGCAGGTTTTGTGCCTTTTCGAAAGGGCCATTGTCTCTGAATCTGAGGGGAAACCCCTACCTACTCGAACTTGAAGAAGTCCAAAGGCGCGTACTGGAAGCCGAAGCTCACGGGGCTACCGAAGTATGTCTGCAGGGCGGCATACATCCGAGCTTTGATGCAGAGTACTACCTGAGCCTAGTCAAGTCCATTAGGTCAGTATCGCCCACCATCCATATCCATGCGTTCTCTGCACTGGAGGTATATCAAGGGGCCACGAGAGCAGGTCTCCCCTTACGAAAGTATCTGACCATGCTAAAAGATGCTGGATTAAGAACACTGCCCGGCACAGCAGCCGAAATACTCGATGACGAGGTGAGGTCCGTCTTGTGCCCCGACAAGATCGATACCGACACTTGGTTGGAAGTACATAGTGTCGCCCACGAAGTAGGTCTGAACTCAAACGTAACAATTATGTTTGGGTCTATCGAAGAGCCACGGCACTGGGTCAAGCACATCCTGGCCACGAGGAACCTACAACGCAAGACGTCGGGTTTCACTGAATTCGTGCCACTCCCGTTTGTCCACATGGGATCGCCGATATTCCTCCAGCATCGCTCCAGGAAAGGCCCGACCTTTCGAGAGACTCTGCTCATGCATGCCGTTGGAAGGCTCGCTTATAGTGGTGCAATCGATAATATCCAGGCAAGTTGGGTGAAGATGGGCCCGAAGGGAACCGACATCCTGCTTCGTTCAGGGTGTAACGACCTTGGCGGAACACTGATGGATGAAAACATCTCACACGCCGCGGGATCAGAGCACGGGCGATCATTAGAGGTCGAGGATTTTTTAGAAATCGCAAAACGCGCTAACCGCCCGCTCTTTCAGAGGAACACCCTTTATGGAATAGTCAACCCAAAACCCAGCAGGAACATTGAAAGGTGACCACTAAAGCACCCTCGCAACCAGGTGGTCAGTGGCAGAATTTTGAGAGGGCCCGCCAGCAAGTGTTCGACCTCCTCGAATCACTGGGCGAAGATACCGCAAACAGGGACATTATCCTACGCCTGATCGGCGAGGCTGTCTCGATCGCCGGGTCCAAGAAGGACCGACTCGATCTTAAGATTATGAACTCAGCTCTTGCTGAGCTCAGTCACGCTTTCGATCTTTTCGCACCTTATAGAGGAGTTAGAAAGTTGACCATCTTTGGGTCGGCCAGAACTTCACCAGACGAAGCTAGCTATCAAATGTCAAAAGAACTCGCCGGACTGGTGGCTGCGGATAGCTGGATGATCGTTACCGGGGGAGGGCCGGGGATAATGGCGGCCGGAATTTCCGGGGCAGGCGCACATAAGGCTTTCGGGATTAATATAAGTCTCCCGTTCGAACAACCGTTCGTTGAACCGGGCGGTGGAGTGAAGTTGCTAGAGATGAAGTACTTCTTCACCAGGAAATTGATGCTTATGAAGGAGTCCGACGCCTTCGCCTCTCTCCCAGGAGGGTTTGGCACTTTGGACGAAACCTTTGAGCTACTCACACTAATGCAGACAGGGAAAGCCCAACTGGCTCCGCTTGTGCTGGTCGAACCAGAAGGAATGGGGTATTGGGAAGCGTTAGAGCACTTCTTGAAAACTCAGGCTGCTACACGAGGGCTAATCTCCGAAGAAGATCTAAAGCTATATAGAATTTGCCACTCCACCGAAGAAGCGAAGGGCGAAATTGTTCGTTTCTATGCCAACTACCATTCGCTGAGGTGGATCGGCGACGACTTAGTGCTACGGCTGAAGAGGAAGCCCCGTGAAGAACTGATCGAAAAGGTAAATGAGCGCTATGGCGCCCTTTGTACTACGGGAAGGATTGAAGCTATACATCCCCATCATGTAGAGATTTCAGACGAAGACCATGTCGATCTGTATCGCCTCCACTTCAAATTCAACCGTAGGTCATACGCTGGACTTAGATCATTGATCGACTTTATGAACCTCGAAGGCTAAAGGAAACGGCCGAAAAGACCGAAAAATATAGGGTGGAATCTTGCTCGGCTTGTGGTCTACCCCTCCCCAACACCTCTCAGACTTGCCCATTTTGTGGGCTTTCGCCCGATGGATCTGGGAGCTATCAATTGATCGGGGACAAAGATGGCTTCCACTGGTTGGCCGGAGAAACTGAGGTTGCGATAGCCGTTCCGCTCGACGACGTCTGGCAGATTAGGCACGCTTCCACTCACACCTCTCAGTTTTACTTAATCTCCCACCACCTAGAAGGCAAGGTCTCAACGGCTCTTCTCAACCGTGCTCTACAACCTTCCACAACTATGGTATTCAACCTTCCTTCTTCCAAACACGCACCGGTTTTCGCCAGAATCCAGACCGCAGACGGTCGGTCGAGAATGGCAATGAAAGTCGATGGCCCAACGGGACTTCACCTTATCGACTCCTCAGGTGACGTAGTGCTAATTGGCTCGGCAAAAAATGGGCCAATAGGTTCCGGCCTAGACGTACTAATAGTCAAGCCCATTCAAACCCTAATGCCCTATGGGATATTTGGCGTACTTCTAGCAATGCTACTTGCGCAAACTGCCCTGGAGGGTCACACCAACTATCCAGGCATCGGCACCCTTTCGAAGCCCAGCTAACCTACCGCGAACCATATCTACAAAACCTGCGATATCCTTGGTGGTCAAGCAGCTCTATGCTAAAGACGACAGGGGGTCCAAATGGGGAAGAAGTCGTTTGTCGTACCCGTAGATAAAACAGGCTGGAAGCTACAAGATGGCTCCGGCGCTGTCCAGTTTAGCTGGGACTATGACTCGTCAAGGGAAAAACTGCTCAACCTCTACGATAAGGGTAAAAGGCGACAGTGGGATGCAAAGGTCAGAATTGACTGGGACCTTCAAATCGACCATGACAATCCTCTAGGAAGCTCCGACGATATGATCCCCCTTTTCGGATCCCCAATTTGGCCCAGGCTTTCACTAAAGGAGAAGGTTGATCTACGACGACACATTGTCGCCTGGCAATTTTCGCAATTTCTCCATGGCGAGCAAGGCGCGCTGATCTGCGCTTCCAAAATTGTCCAAACTGTCCCAGAACTAGACGCCAAATACTATGCAGCTACCCAAGTATTCGATGAGGCCAGACATATGGAAGTCTACTCAACCTACCTGGACAAACTCGGCCTTGCCTATCCAATCAATCCAAACTTGAAATCTCTACTCGAAGACGTACTCACCGACTCCAGGTGGGACATGACATATCTGGGAATGCAGGTTCTTATCGAAGGTCTAGCCCTTGCGGCGTTTGGATTGATTAGAAACTTCACGACCAACGAGCTCGGTCGCACAATTACCGCCTATGTAATGCAGGACGAAGCGCGCCATGTGGCATTTGGCAGGAATGCCCTGAAGGACTTCTACCCACAGCTTACCTCCAAAGAGAGACAGGAAAGGGAAGAATTTGCAGCAGAGGCTTGCCTTAGCATGCGAGATCGATTTCTCTCTGAAGAGGTTTGGGATACCCTCGGCTACGACGTAGCCGAATGTGTCAAATGGATGAAGGAGTCGCCAGGACAGGTCCAATTTAGGTCATTTTTATTCATGCGGATCGTACCTATCCTGAAAGACATTGGTCTTTGGGGACCAACAATTAGAGATTCTTTCGAGAAGATGGGTGTAATTGGGTTCGCCGACACCAACATCGACGAAGTTATGAAAGACGATGAAACACAAGCCGAGGAATTCGACAGAAAACGGATTAGCCAGGTAGAAGAGACAATAGAGGCCGCCAAATCAGACTCAATAACCCTGATCAATAACCCTGATCAATAACCCTGATCAATAACCCTGATCAATAACCCTGATCAATAACCCTGATCAACATTGAATACACATCGACACAACACAATTTATGAAGGGGGACTTAACCGATAACCGGCCCCTCTGATCGTTTGCAAAAGCGGTGTAAGCCCTGGAAAATTGATCTTCTTCCGCAAATAACCGACGTATACGTCTACAACATTGGATCCCGGATCAAAGCTGTACTCCCATACATGGCTAAGTATCTGTGTCCTCGAAAGTACCTGGTATGGATTGCGGAGGAATAGCTCCAAAAGTGCCCACTCGCGAGGCGATAGATCGATACGCCTCCCAGCACGCCAAGCCACTTTAGTTATCAGGTCGAGACTAAGGTCTCCAGCTACGAGAGTCGTGCTTGCCGACTGCTCAGAGGTTCTAAGGGCCGCCCTTATACGCGCAAGTAGCTCGGCAAAGTGAAAGGGCTTGGTCACATAATCCGTCGCCCCTGCGTCTAGACCTTTTACCTTTTCACTGACCTCATCCCTCGCTGTTAGGATGATCACCGGTGTGGCGACGCCCTTATCCCTCCAAAAGCGGAGAAGTTCCAACCCGTTGACCGATGGCAGAGAAAGGTCCAGCAGGATCAGGTCTAGCTCTTCCTCAATCAGGGGCAAAAAGTCCCGTGCGTGACTACCATCTCCTATCACCGTGGTCACATACCCTTCGGCCTTTAGACCCTTAGAGAGGAATGAGGCTATGCGCTCATCATCTTCTACCACTGCTATGTGCACTCTTGACCCCGCTTTCAATATTAGAACTTCCGATTTCGGGCAGTTGGAAATCTCCCGATGGTTCAAATTGAGGAGAATCTTCGTAGTTGACAGGTATGACCAAAGTGAACTTCGATCCAACCCCGACCCTACTTTCGAGTTCAACCACGCCGTGATGTGCGTCGACTATCGCTTTGACTATGGCTAGCCCTAGGCCCGTTCCCCTGCTATCCGAAGTGTCTCCTCTCTCGAAGCGTCGGAAAACCCGCTCCTGAAGCTCTGGAGCGATTCCCATTCCTTCGTCTCTTACCGATATTGCGACACGGCTACCTTTGGCACTTTTCAAAAGGTTAGCCTCAAGCTCAATCTTGGTTCCAACTTTCGAAGCCTTGACGGCATTTTCGAGGAGGTTCAGCAGGGCCCCTCGAAGCTTCGGCCCATCGGCCACTACCACCAAGTCGGGTACCTCTCCTAAAACCCAATTTCGTTCACCAAGCATTTGGGCAGAGCCGAACAGGTCGTACAAAAAGGTCCGCAAGTCGATTGGCTCGACGTTTAGAAATCCACCGGACGTAGAGCGCTCGAGCAGGAGGAGCTTGTCGATCATCGAACTCATGTAGTCAATCTCTTCGAGAAGTACCGCTGCGGTCGCAGTAACCTCCTCTGGCTCGTCTTTTGAGATCTGCAAAAGCTCCAGATTCCCGCGCATGACGGTAAGTGGAGTACGTAATTGGTGCGAGACGTCCGCCAAAAGCCTCTGTTGGGCCTTTAGGGTATCGGATATCTTTGCGATCATCTGGTTGAAAGCGGCTACCAAGCCACCTACCTCGTCTTTTTCACCCGCATCAACCAGCCGAGTATCCAAGTCGCCCTGGTATATCTCGACCGCCGCCTCGGTGATCGCGCCGACAGCCTTCATGACACGTCGCAAAAGGTAGTAGCTAGACAAGATGGAAAAGACTAGGGCAACGAGGGCCTCAAAACCAGACAGGAGTGCCACCTGTCGCTTTTGGCTGTAGAGACTAGCTAGCGAAGACTCGGCGACTAAAAGACCAACTGGTTTAGAGTTCTGCATAATCGGCGAACCAAGAATAAGTATTGGACCCCTTGCCCCATAGGAAGTGGTATAAAAGATCGTCCGGGCCGGCGGATGTTTGAGCATTGAACTCACTATCGGAACGCTCACGAGCCAAGACGCTCCAGTGGAGGCAAGCGTCGTCTGATTTGCTAGAGCTATCACAATTCGATGCTGCGACAGCGAGCCGTGGCTCCGGAGATAATACTCAGAGAAACTGAAGAGTGATTGACCCTGGGTGCGGACCGAGGCCGCTGTAGAAAACTCCGGCACTTCACCTCCCAAGTCCGACCGGGCAAGTCCCATGTAGTGTTGGGAAAAATTATTTACTACTTGATAAACCGACAACCCTAAAACTACCGAAGTGACAACCCCATAGAGGGCTACCAGTCGGCCTGCAGTGCCCAGCACTCTTCCCGCAAGTACTCGTCTCCTATATCGGACAAAAAACCTCTCCTTGATGTTCCGATCCGCTTGGGCTCCCATCAGCTCAGCCATCACCATGGTTAGATGTAGCGGTTACCTCGTCGACGGGGGATTGCGAAATTGCCTTGGGCTGCGTTATCGTGCCCTGACTGGTCACCGTAGGCGTCTCCACCGTAGCCTGGACCGGGGACTTAGTACTTTCATCGCCGGACATCTGTCCAGTGGGAGATTTGGAGGCGGATCCTTCGCCGAAGAATACTTGCCCCTGGGAAGGAGGGGTCTGATTATTCGTTGCGTCACCTGGCTCGACCACGCCAACGTTCGGAATCTGGTCTACCGGAGACGAAGGAGCAATCTGAAGTATGCCTGACGAATTGGCTCTTTTGTCAGGCCCTTCGCTTCCCGCCCGAGCGTTGGGTTCAGTTAATTCAGACTCGGAGGAACTTTGTACTTCGGTAGAGACGATCGACTTTTTTGAAGCGTGGCTGCTTGATTGGTCCGTGGTAATGACCGCAGCGCTAGGTACCTTACTTCCGGCCGTAAACGAAGCAAGGCCGAAATTAAACCCAGCTCCAACGCCAATTGATACTATCGCCAGGAGAAGGCCAAACCCGACATTGCCTACCCCGACGTGACCCCACGGCACGGAGGAACCCCACTTCCGACCCATCATGACTCTACCATAAGAACGCAAAAACACCCGCGGCATATCTACAAGTATCCACTACTCGACCTAGCTATTTTCATCTCGATGCCTTAGAATCTCATGAACCCCCAATGATGAAACTCTTACATCCAGAAAGATCCCCTGGTCAATATGAAACCTTAACTAGCATCTTGCCTAAATTCTCACCTCGCATGAGTCCGATAAGGGCTCCCGGCGCCGCCTCAAGGCCAGTAACTACCGTTTGATCTACTGATATTTTTCCTTCCCTAACCCAGCCCTTCATATCGTTTATGCATTGACCCATCTCAGAAAAATGGTCGCTCACTATAAACCCCTGCAGCCGAAGACGCCTTTGCACCGCCAGAACAAGATTTTTTGGACCGGGTTGGGCTTGTGAAGAGTTGTAAAGAGAAATCGCACCGCACATGACAATTCGGCCATAATCGGCCATGTTCCAAAGGGCCGCTTCTAAATGGTCACCACCCACATTATCGAAGTAAATATCGACCCCTCCAGGCGCAGCAGCAGCTAGAGTCTCCCGCAGATCAGCAGAACGGTAATCGATTCCAACATCGAATCCAAGTTCAGCTAGCCTGCCTACCTTCTCCGGACCGCCGGCGCTTCCGATAGTTCGGCAGCCCTTAATCTTGGCAATCTGACCGACTATTGAACCGACTGCTCCAGCTGCAGCGGATACATAAACGACCTCTCCGTCCTTTACGTCACCGACGTTTATCAGGCCATAGTAAGCGGTCATACCCGGCATCCCAAGGACACCTAGGTAGTACTCAGGGGGGGTCGAGTCGTCCTCAATCCTCATCACAGCCTTAGCTGACACCGCATCGAACTCACGCCACCCGAAGGTGCCAGTGACAATCGCTCCAACAGGAAGGTTGTCGACCGTAGTTTCAACTACCGTTCCCACCGCCCCTCCCGCAAGCGGAGCATCGAGCGCAAACGGTGGTACGTAGCTCTTTTGGTCGTTCATCCTTCCGCGCATGTAAGGATCGACGGAAAGCCAGTCGACCTTCACGAGTACTTCACCATTGGCAATCTTGGGAATGTCCGCTTCCCTTATTCCAAAATCGCTATCTTTGGGCCACCCAACAGGTCTGGCCGCCAATACCACTTCACGCATCGCTGCTCCCAAGCTAAAGATTGAAAATCGATTAATTACAAACTACTTCATCAGAGGCACGCCGACCTAGCAGCACGCGAGGCCAACCCGGCTCGCCACGTTAGCCGCCAACGTGAAACTCATCAGTTCGAACAAGATCCAGAAGATCCCTGCCGATTCTTTCGGGACTAGGTTGCCATGATGGATCCGCCTCCTTCGTCACTCCAGAGAGTACTAGGTAGAAGGGTAGGCCAACATTTTTTGCAAAAATTCCGTCTGTGCTGTAGCGGTCTCCGACCATCACCGAACCAGGGCCCACTCGCTCTTTCACCATTTCAACGATTGGCGTATGTGGTTTCCCAGCTACCATTGGCTCGCGACCCGACGCATAGGCGATAGACCTGACTATCGCTCCAGCACCGGGAACTAGTCCCCGTGGAGTTGGATAGGTAGGGTCCTCATTAGTTGCCACAAACCGAGCACCGGCTAGCAGCGCCCTTAGCGCTATCGACATCATCTCGTAGTCGAACTCCTTCGACCAACCCACCGCCACTACGTCAGCACGATGATCCTTGGATATTTGGGCACCTGACGATATGACGGCTTCCTTTAAACCTTCGCCACCAATAACGTAGACACTTTCCCCGGGATTTATGAGTGACCCAGCGGCAATCGAAGAAGAAATAAGCTCGTCCCTAGAGATATCGATCCCAAACCCAGCCAGCTTCTGCAAATATTCGGTGAATGTTGGACGAGAATTGTTAGTCACTAACAACACTCCCCTGCCATTGGCCCTTAGCGCCGAAATGGCTTCTCGTGCACCGGGTATAACCTCGTCACCTAACCAGATAACGCCGTCCAAATCGAGCACCCATGTGGCATTACTATTCAAAAAATCGTCCTTTCTTGGCAAAGTACCACCTTCTATGTCAGAAAGTGCGCAAATTGGTGCTTCGAGCCACTATTCATAGAGACATGCACTCTCTGCTCCCCTTCGCCTCTTATAGGTATGACCCATTCGAAGCCAGTACCTCAACTATTGAGAACCCACCTTTAGAGCCACTCCTTGACCAGATAACGTTAGACGATGAAGCGGGTCTTTATATCTACCAAACCGTGCATACCACCCAGAGCGGCGAACTCAAAAGAATGAGGGGCATCGTTGGCATCTTAGAACTAACCGACCCCGCCTCTTTACCCCAGAAATCAAAGCAATCCGACAACCATACTGACCCTCTCTCCGGTCAGCCGTGGCCAGATTTAGCACTCCTGCCCCACGAAAACACTACCCATGCCTACCGTCAAGACCGGATTCCAAGTAAAAGACCAAAGCATCCCATTTGGCTATTAGACAAGACAGAAGCAATCTCTCAGCTGATCAGCATCTCGGAAGGTGACCTCGTTTCGAGGGTCACGGACTCGACAGGAGTGCACCACAGAATTTGGCTTATCAGGCAACCTGCATTACTGAGGGAATTTCAAGAGACCACTAGCTCTCTACCTTTGATAGTGGCCGATGGACACCACCGTCTAAGGGCTGCTGCCTCGTCAATCGCGGCTACTGGACCGAAGCGATTTACGTGCATGGTAACGCCTTCATTCGATCAAGGACCCACCCTTGCCACCTGGGCTAGAAGCTATCGCCCGACGGTGCCGCCGTCAAACTTAGAGCGGATGCTTAGGACAAAATTCGACCTCGTCCCCGTTTCAGGCACAGGTCGGGCCAAGATATCATGGCCCACCGCACCGCTATTAAGGATAGGCAAGGCGGTATTCGCATTCAGTGGCGAAATCTCGAAAATTGCCTCAGATTCGGAAGTCACAGACGCTGAACTATTTGAGGCTGAGATCCCGTTCCCTTTCGAGTCTGCTGGATACAGATCCGACGTAAGCTTCCTAGACCAGAGCACTCCAAGCGAATACGACGGCGAAACCTTTGAGCTACTTCCGCGACCAGTTACCATTGAAACGGTAGTATCAAGGAGTACATCCAAGCAACTCCTGCCAGCCAAAACAACCCGCTTCCACCCCAAGGCCCTTCCTGGCCTGCTACTCGGAGAAGAAATCGACCGATAAATGACCGCCAAGCCAAAAGCTATGCGACGGTTATCGACTGATCCAAATAGACATCCTGAATAGCATTAAGAAGCTGCACTCCATCGTCCATCGGTCGCTGAAAGGCCTTGCGACCAACGATAAGTCCCATTCCCCCAGCTCGTTTGTTAATGACTGCGGTGGTCACGGCATCTTGCAGATCAGAGGCTCCCTTGGACTCACCTCCGGAATTGATCAACCCGATCCTGCCAGCGTATGCATTAAGAACTTGCCAACGAGTCAGGTCAATGGGGTGATCAGAGGTGAGCTTCTCATAGACAAGCGGATCGGTCTTCGAATACGCCATTTTGACGAATCCAGCATTGGTGGTCGGAAGCTTCTGTTTGACGATGTCGGCCTGGATGGTAGATCCCAAATAGTTAGCCTGACCCGTAAGGTCAGAAGCCGTATGAAGATCACCTTCGGGAGTTTTAAAGGCGGAGTTCCGGAGATAGCACCACAGCACTGTAAACATACCCAGTCTGTGCGCTTCCGCAAATGCTTCGGTCACCTCGACAATCTGCCTAGTACTCTCCTCTGACCCAAAATAAATCGTCGCTCCGACACCCACTGCACCCAGGTCAGAAGCCTGTCGAACCGATGCAAACATAACCTGGTCAAATCGGTTAGGGTAGGTAAGAAGCTCATTGTGGTTGATCTTGACAATAAAAGGGATCTTGTGCGCATAACGCCTTGCGACGATGCCCAGACCACCAACGGTGGTAGCTACCGCAGAACATCCACCGCCTAAAGCCAATTCACAGATCTCTTTTGGATCAAAGTAAATTGGATTCTTAGCAAACGACGCCCCTGCGGAATGTTCGATTCCCTGGTCAACAGGCAAAATAGAGATATAACCGGTTCCTGAAAGCCGCCCGTGATTGAAGACCGACTGCATGTTTCTTAGCACAGCTACAGGTCGGTCCGAGTCGACAAAAACACGGTCTATGAAGTCACCACCGGGTAAAGTTAACGAGTCAGCACCCACACCCTGACACTTGTGCGAGAGATAGTATTCAGCCTCATCACCTAGAACTGCGGCAATATCCATAGTCATCTAAACCTCCAGCCGATCACTGTAACCGATCCAGACTACCAAAAGACGCGGCGTCAACCTAAGTTTGCCGACGTATCTGGAAACGCCTAAATCAAAACTTGCTCTAGCTAGGAGATAGAACCGATGTGCAATTGGGGCATCTAGTAGCGGTTATTGCAATATCCGTGATGCAATATGGGCAACTCTTGGTGCTAGGTTCCGGAGGTGGAGAGGCCTTTTTTGCTGCAGCACGAGCAGATAGCGCATTGATGGGCTTGACTATAAGGAAAAACACCACGAGCGCAATAATTAAAAAACTGACCACTGTATTCAAAAATGTCCCAAAGAGAAACACGCTCTTATTCACGGTCGCTGATAAACCGCTGAAGTTAAATCCACCGACTATACCAATCAGAGGAGTAATAAGGTCCTTCACAAGTGACTGGACTACGCCGTTGAAGGCGGTCCCAATGATTACGCCGACTGCGAGATCGACTACGTTGCCCCTTAGGACGAAATCTTTAAATTCCTTTGCTACGCTCATCGCCGCAGTGTACTTTATCCAAACTCCATAGTCCACTAATTTTCAAGTAGTCCTCAAAACATACCGGAAATTGCTCACTGGATAGGGTTGAACCAGCCCGAATCTACCCTCATGTTCTTCTTTTTGATCCCGGCTAAGACCATCGACACAAAGAGCACCAATGCCCCACCCACAATATCAAGGAAAAAGTGGTTGGCGGTAACAATGACTACAAAAATCGTTATAAACGGGTCGGCAAGAAGCAAGTACCTAAGCAGCTTAGATTTGATAACTTTGTAGCCACCAAGGGCGCACCAGGCAGCCCATGCAAAGTGGAGGCTAGGCATCGCTGCGTAGGGATTTCCCGCCTCCTTCATGAGGGTTGCGTCCAGCTTCCCCGCACCACCGAACTTGAGCTGGGTATCAATGAAGTGAAAAGAGGCAGGTAGGAGCCTCGGCGGCATTACTGGGAAGACTATAAATATCACAAAAGAAATTGCCGTCATCCAGGCAAATACATTTCTATATCGCAAAAATCGGGAGGCATCCCGCCTGTAGAGGAGTACGAGTATTACGACTGGCAGGATGAAATGGACCGTCACGTAGAAGAAGTTTGACAGCTTTATCAGCCATAGATATTGCAAGAAGAAATGCTGAATCTTCTGCTCAACGAAGAAGTGCAACCGCTTTTCGACAGAGACTTCCCAAAGGGCATTTCGCCTAGCACTCGATGTCGAACCAGAGGCGAGCTGAGAAGTGTACTCATAACCGAAGTAAAAAACCAGGGCTATAGCAAGCTGATTCCAAAATTTGACGGGCCTGCCGTCTGCATATCTTACCGGAGCCCATTTAGACACTCTTGTTCAAACCCACTCGGAGATAGATCACGCGAGTCCTAGTGGCCTCACGCATACAACATAACTAGCGAAAGAGCTAAACCAACCGATAATTTACTCGGTCTGCTGTCATGTGGATAGGTCGCATCACTTCAAGTACCCACTACTCCGACACCATCGGAGTGCCCTTGAAGACCTTCCACAAAGCTAAATCATAGGTAACCTTGATAGCTCCAGCCGCTACAAGCGGTAGGGATAGCAAGGATTCTGCAAGAATCCCAGTAATTATAGGACCAAATGGGCGACCCAGGTATCTTGCGGACGAAGTGTAACTTGCCGCCGCCGTCCTTTCCTGCTTAGTGACGATCATCATAAGATACGCCTGGCGAGTCGGGACGTCCATTTGAGAGAGCGATGAGCGAACTATCAGTATTACGCCTGCCCATGCAAGGCTCGGAGACAATGGGAGTGCCATGAGAATGAAATTAGAGGGTAGGTGGGTGAATACAATGGTATTCAACAAACCGAACCTCTCAGCCGCTCTGGCCGCTGCAACGTAGGATGCCACTTGGAAAACTCCCACCAGAAAAAAGATGAGGCCGATCTCCGCAGGGTCTGCACCATAGCGACGAGCGAGCCAGTAGGAAAGGAACACCTGGGCGATCATTCCCCCTGACATCGAGTCCACAGAGTAAAGGGCCGACAATCTTTTGACGATCTTCTTGGATTGGTTTAATCTCTGCACGGTCGGCTCGGGATTGGGGTCCGCGTCATCGCCTGACCTTTGAATCGCAGAGAGCTTGTTTACCAGGCCTATTGCAATTATGCCAGCTGGGACGTAAATGAGAAAGAGCAGGTTGACCCTGTTGGGTGAGTCGTGGAATACACGGGACAACGCCATTCCAGCGAAAAATGCTCCAAGCGCACCAGAAGCGGCTGCGACGGCATTTATAGTGCCAAATCCGCGCACCTTGGATGACCCCTTTATAGCCTCTGCCAATAGAGGCTGTTCTAAAGAGGTAAATGGACCCGACTCGGTGGTCTCTGGCGAGAGTACACCACTTAGTCCTAGCAATGCTATCGACCACCAGGTATGCAGAATTGCCATCGGTATGCCAACTAGCGCAAAGACAATCCAGAGCAATCGATAGCTTTTGAGCATCCCCCATGCGTTGCCATATCGACCAACGAGCAGAAGAGCTATTAATGAGCCCCCTTGAAAGGAGGTGAGGACAATTCCGACCTCAACTGAGCTGAGGTGTTCGGCCTTGAATTCGAAACCTAAGACCACGATGCCAAGACCATAGCAAAAGGTCCGGAGTGCCCTAGTCAGATACAAGTACCTTGCCCCCGTAATAGCGCACTCCTTAGGTCGCTCTTTGCAGGGTCCAGCCTGCAATCTGCCAGTTAACTTAACCTCTAGGCGAGAATGCGCCTCCCTCGAGGATAGGCGCTAACCCATTGAGACCACTGGCAAGGAGTAGACTAGCGCAGGTGGCCGACTTTTCTATGGCCATGAAGGGGTTGGAAATGGAGCCAGGTTTGATCGAGGGTAAAATCAGATCACGGAGACGATACTCGGTAAAATGGAATGAGTACCCCAAAGAGGTACTTCCCGCATGGATAGCGGACATGGACTTTGGAATTCCACCTCTGGTCAAAGAAGGACTTGCCGAGGCAATTGAACTTTCCGAAACTGGATACGCACCTCGTAAATTGACCCTCGACTACTTGGAAGCCTTTTCCAGATGGCAGCTAGAGGAGCACAAGGTGTCCATGAATGCATCCGAAATGATCGCACTCACCGATGTCATCCAGGGGTTTTACCTCTCCATTGAAGCACTTTGTGCCAAAGGTGCTGGGATACTCTTCCTCACGCCAAGCTACCCTCCTTTTTTCTCGAGCGTGCAAGCTACTAATCGAAAAGTCCTTACTTCTGAACTTGTGTTGCACGACCGACGATATGAAATAGACTTCGATGACTTCGCCAAGAAGGCGGAACAAGCCAACCCTGGCGGAGCAATTTTGTTGTGCAACCCACAGAATCCAACCGGGAGGGTCTTCAGCACCAAAGAACTTGAATCAATAGCCCAAATTGCCCTTTCTAACGACCTATGGATCATTTCCGACGAAATCCATGCTGACCTCTGCTATGAAGGATCCGTCCACATTCCGATTATGTCAGTTGCTCCAGAAGTAGCGAATAAAACCGTCACACTTAGTTCAGCATCAAAGAGTTTTAATCTTGCGGGCCTACATACCGCCGTCCTACATGCCGGCTCCACAGAGATCCTTTCCAGACTTGAATCCATACCACAAGGACTTCGGGGTTCGCCAGGCTCTTTGGGACTCTTGGCTGGACAAATTGCGTTTAGCTCAGGCCAACAATGGCTTGAAGAGACACTGCAGAAACTGGACGTAAATCGAAAACTCTTCTTTGAACTTATAGAGCCTTATAGAGATCAGCTAAGGTCGGAAATGCCTCAGGCCACTTATTTAGCTTGGCTGGACTTCTCCGGGAGTCTCCTCAAACCTACCGCCCAGCAGTACTTGCTAGAACATGGACATCTAGCTTTGAATCCAGGGGAGAACTTTATCGAGAATGGGAGAGACTTTGCGAGGTTAAATTTTGCCACTGAAGCCGACCTTATACCAGAAATGACACAGAGGATCATATCCTGCTTGAATGGATAGCTCGAAATATCCCACAAGGCATCACAACCAAATCGAACTGGGAAAACACTGAATACTCCAGCCCGAATAGCCATAGCGGGCAGATTCAGCATTGGGCATGGCGATAAGAACCAATCGCCTTAAGTACCAGTATCGCTTAGTCCTTGAACCACGCTTACAACACACCCTGCCGAATTCGGATCTCTAGGAATTAGCTTGACGTCACCCTGTCCACCACTGCCCAAATAGACACCTTCGATGAGACCCCGGTGCACTCCACAAACTACATCAGCGTAATGAACTGCCACCTGGGCGAAAGGACAGTTCCCTAAGACAAGATCAGACACGCCGGAGGAGCATTGTCGCTTAGGATAAAAACCCTTCGCCACAAGGGAGGCTTCCAGAATATCAATTGGGTCCCTACTCCTTTCTCCACCTTCAGGAGTATGACTTACTTTGCCTTCGTGCGCCTCTTTTATCCCCTCCCTTCTCCCTAAATCCCTGGGAGCTAAACCACTCGCCACGCTTTCGGCCAAAATCTGCGCAAGATACTCATAAGGTCCTGGTAAGCCGAACCTTCCCGTAATCTCAGAATTAATTCGATACAAAAGTCGAGGACGCCCGGGCTGAGACCTTCCCTCGATAGTCTCAGAAACTATTCCGACTCGTTTAAGCCGTGCTAAATGCTGTCGAACTGCGTTGTGGTTAAGTCCTACAAATTCAGTAAGCTCAGCAATAGTTACCGGATGATTTGACCTCGCAATAAACTCAGCAATGCTATATCGCGTTGGGTCACCTAAAGCCCTCGCTAGCTCCTGATTCGGCCCAGCCACAGATCCACACTCCACCATTCAAGCCCGACTAACTAATGAATACTGGGCTAGTTAATAACGTAATAGTAATGTCCATATTATGCAATTCCTGGTCGATTTACTCACGCCTCACCCAATGCACAAAAGCCACATTCATTGCGCTCCCTCGCAATCATGCAGGTAGTTCGGTGCACGCCCGGGCTATACGCTGAAAAGAAGGACGGATAAGTATACATAAAACTCGTCTAATAATAAATAGTCTTCGCAGTCTTCAGATTCCTTAGAGTAAATCCAGGAACATGGCTTAGACAATCGTCCTGCTGCTTCTTCACCGTCTTGGACTATTCGTAGAGTCTATGTCTGCTTTCTTGAATTATCGAAATTATAATTGTACTATACTGTTGGAGAAAATTATTGAAACACTAATGGAACTTATTCGCCGCATCGACTGGTTTTTATGGCACCGCATTTCCAGACGCACCAAGTGGATTCAACCGCACAGCTTCGCCCGTTTTAACCCACCGCATTTTATAGGATCACGGCCAACACACTCGGCCTAATATAGTGATACCGGAGCCGCTGCATCTGAGTGATAAATAGTGAGTCCACTCATTAAGTTGCACCTTTTACGAGGTTCTCGTCTCGGACTTCGTCCTCACTAGTCCGAGAGTTCTTCTCGCCTCGCCAAGCACGGCCAGCGTTACTGCTGGTCTTAGTACTCTCCCTGGGTGATGAGTCGTCCCATCAATCGAACTGCCGCCTGTAGCAAATCGCCTGGGAACGGACAGGCGCTGGCTGTGGCTATCAGTCACCCACCAGTATGAGTTGACCGACTTTACGCACGGGCACAGGCAATTTGCCGACACAATACCACTTGTATGCCGCCTGACGTTGCGTACCTTGCGAGAGTGCCCACTCCCGCAAGTTCATTAGATCTTGTTGTAGCGCACCACTGGGGCAACTGTTGCAATCCCCTCAGCGATAGATAAATATCGCATATCTCCCGGTCGGTTCCGCTACACAAACCGAGCGGCCCTTCTCCAACCACAGCCTCCTCCTTCGCTATAGCTCAAGCACGTTACATCTGGGGAAATCGACCGATCCCAAACGGA
The DNA here is from genome assembly GCA_021836665.1 of Thermoplasmata archaeon. The sequence continues at coordinate 5,356 of JAKBHQ010000260.1, read as the reverse complement.
CGGTAATCCTCATTCAGGCTCCCGACAACAGCGTGAGAAACCGTTGTGACTTATCTTTCGCACACGGGAAGATCGGTCTGAACCGGGTGGCCAGGATTGTCAATTCGAAGAGGAATTCGACTTCGGAGTCTCGGTCCGAACGACACAGTTTCGTTGCCGTTGCTGTTAAGTACCATTTGAGAAAAGGAGGTAATACCAGCACCTCCCGCCCTAACGATGTCAACTCTGAAATATCAGAAGCGCATCTCATAACAGCAGCAAACTCAACCTATAGGACCTAACACATTTTTGGGTGGCGGACAGACACAAAAACCGCTAGCTGACAACATGGCCGCCCTTGCGACTAGATCTGAACGGGCGTGAATACTGAAGCTTTGCAAAGAGCAAACTTCTGCGAACGCGTTCTCTGTTAGGTTGTACCGGTAGTACAGGAAATGAAGTTGGCGCTTCTGTGGAGCAGGATGTCACGCCGATCTTAGTTGACTGGCGACTTCAAGAACCATCCGACGAGGGAAGTGGAGATAGAGTTGGAGATAAAAGACGTCGTACAATCAGCTTTCGCGATGCCACTGACGAGCCCAGGGTATCCTAAGGGCCCATATCGGTTTGTCAATCGCGAATACATGATCATTACATACAGAACCGATGCTGCAGCCCTCGAAAAGGTAGTTCCCAAGCCACTCAAGATCCTAGACAACGTGGTGAAATATGAGTTCATTAGAATGCCTGACAGCACGGGCTTTGGCGACTACACCGAATCCGGCCAAGTTATTCCAGTCGAATTCAACGGGGAAAAGGGCGGATACGTACACTCAATGTACCTAAACGACCATCCTCCTATCGCCGGTGGCAGGGAAATCTGGGGTTTTCCGAAAAAGCTCGCTAATCCGTGTTTAGAAGTCGAAATAGACACCCTAGTGGGTACCCTCGACTACGGAAAATTACGGGTTGCAATTGGCACAATGGGGTACAAGCATCGTCAACTCGATCATGATGCCGTATTGTCTTCACTAAAGGAACCGAGCTTTCTGCTCAAGATCATTCCTCATGTTGATGCTACCCCGAGGGTGTGTGAATTGGTCAAGTACTACCTAAGCGATATCACCCTTAAAGGTGCGTGGACCGGCCCATCAGCTATTGAGCTGCACCCACACGCTCTGGCGCCCGTCGCCGATCTCCCCGTGAGAGAGGTAATCTCGGCAGCTCATCTGGTTGCAGATCTAACCTTGGATCTTGGTGTGGTAGTACACGATTACCTTCGCTAGTAATCGGTTGCCAGTGACACCTCCTAAATAGACGCAAACTTGAAGTGTGTGAATCGCCTCTAACTGCACCGAAGTAAGGGTAGGCCCGCGCTAAATTATGTCCCCCATTTGACTATGCCGATGCCGATGACGATGCCGATGACGATGACGATGACGATGACGATGACGATCTTGGTCGCCACCGATGTAACTGCTTCGGCAGCTTTTGACCGCCATATAGGTCCGAGATAGTTGGACGCGCAGAGCCTAAGCCCACCAGCGGCGTCATTAGCGGACGAGTTCTTCATTAGTCCGTTTGTACAGATGCCCAACATAGGCGATGGTCGTGCTTGACGCCGGAGCCACCTACCGGGCTAGTTGACCGAGCCTAGCGTAGTCAGAACGATCAGCCAGTAAGTGTGGTCCGCTCAATTGGCTCGAATCGTCGCTACTCCCCCATCGGCGCGGTCTTCGGGTAAAGCTCATTCCTTTAGCGACCAATCCGCTTCAGGGTAACATTTTAGGACATGTCAAATGCAATTAAACCTGGATGTTTGGATTAAAACCATCGAGGAAGTTAACTATCCACTTCCGAAACCACCGATCTTCTGGTAGAGGTCGTAGGCGAAGCTAGTCGCTTGCGGATACCCGACAAGGATCCGGTATGTTCGCTGAGCGTCAGCACGTCGCTCAGCGATCAAGAACCGGTCGCCCTTCTGTGCCGCCGCTTGCAAACCCGCCACAAGTTGGTGCATATGCGTCACCAAGAAACAGCGTACTCCTGCTTCGGAAAGGGCACCCAAAACCTCCTCTGCAACGGCCGAACCCTCTAACTCGTTGGTTGATGAGAAGGATTCGTTCATCAGCAGAATGGAATCCGGGGAAATTTCATCGATCACACCACTTAGTCGACTAAGTTCTTCATCCAATCTTCCACCGATTAGATTTTGATCTTCCCCCCTGCTGAAATGGGTGTACAATCCGTCGAAAATACTTGCATTAAATGAATCCGCGAGTACGAACATGCCCGCCTGCATCATCAGCATGGATTGACCAACGCTACGTAGCCAAGTGGATTTTCCGCCGGAATTTGCGCCAGTGATAACCACTCGAAGCACACCATCGACTCCAAGATCATTTGCAACCGTCGGCATCCCCGTCCTAAGGGCTAGTGCCGTAGCCCAATGTCCGGAGAATCTCAAGACTCCTTCTCTGGGCGGTAAGGGTATGGGCCAGCAAATTGGCGCATTTAAAGGAACAATTGCTTCGTAAAAATTTAGGCAACCTATATAAAATGCCATTTCACTGCGTAACGTCGCAAAGAATCCCTTGATATGTTGAGCGGCGCAAAGCACCGCTTCTGCAGCTTCAAAAACCCCCTGGTCTTGAATCTCTGCAAGGATCCTGCCTCCAGATTCGTCGCGGGGCGCAATCCGGAAGGTCTGTCTATTAGTCCTCGGAGAGACTCTGTCCCACCACTTCTTATATCCATCATTTCGACGTAATAATCGATAACCCCTCCCCTCGCTACGCTGCGCGAGCCTCGCCCCGAGGAGCACCCCATCAGGAAAGGTGAGGTACTTCAACTGTTCATCCACACTTGCGAGATATTGCTCGTTTAAATTGTCGATAATGGTGTTTTCGAAACTAGACATTCCCTTTGAACTCATCCTGCCGCCGGTTTTTAGGACAGTCTCCGTTAACTCCCGAAGCAGAGCCAAATAGACATTCAGAACACGTACAGAGCGAAACAGTCGCGCCGAAGGAGTCCTGGCAAATAGGCCGCCGTAAACTTTGCGCTCGGCCTGACCGGCCTCAGAGGCAATTTCGTATATCTTCCTACAAGTCTCAGGTTCCGCCAGCACGTCTTGCAAAACTTGCTGGCGGAACAGAATAACTTCAACTGGAACACTGCGCTCCAAGATAACCGACCAAACGACCTGCTCGATAAGCTCATCGCCCTTGGACATCGTAGCGAAGATCGTTTCCAAATCCAGATCCTCCACGACGGCAGCTTGGCTATTTCCATTGCGTTTTATTACTGTTAGTCCTCCGTCGGAAAAAAGAAGATTGACCCTCATCTCTCTAAACGGTCCTTTAACATATCCCTAGTCAAACCGAATTTCTCTGCCATAAGTAGTGCATATGATCTCCCAGTAGGTGCTGAACGTGTGAGAGTAAAAAAACGCCTCGCGGGGTCGCCTTTGGCGACAGCGACGGCCATAGAGACGATACTTGACCCTGCAAGTGCGAGCTCGTCGACAAAGGTAACATAAACCGCCCTCGACCTTTTTTCACATATTGTCCCCAGAAGTCTTAGGCCGAGACATTTAGCGTCTTGCAGACCGGTCGAGGAGAAAATCTCGTTGAAAATCAGAACCGAGTTCGGTCCCGCTAGTTCTAGAGCAGCTTTAGCAGACGAAAGATCTGATGCAAGCCGACCCTGGTCAAGAGTCGCCCGCTCCTCAGATTCAAAATGAGTAATTAGAAGATCGAAGGCTTGCACCTTCGCCTTAGCAGCTGGCACAGGACAACCGAGGCGAGCCATATAGTGAAGTTGACCAAAGGCCCGAGCAAAAGTCGTCTTGCCGCCGTCGTTCGGCCCAGTTACTACAATTACGTATTCATCTTTTGCCAGGCACCAATCGTTTGCGATGGGGCGATCCCCTTCCGCTTCGAGTTTTATCGCAAGTGCCAGGTCAAAATTGCCATCTGCGCTACTTTCGCCTTCACCGGTGTAAACCTGCGGAATTGAAAATAGATTACCCACCTTTGTCAGGGAATTCACCTTCTTTTGCACAGCTAAGTAGAAAGCGAGTTCTCGAAAGTACATAAGGAGGTCACCATCGATGAAGTCCGGCCAATTAACGTGAAATTGAGATAGATCTCGGAACTCGTTTGGAAATACCTGGCTTACTAGTCGCAATATTGCCGCCCTGACGTGGTCCATGCCACCGGCAATGTTTGAAGTGGCCTCTCGCTGCGATGTCAAATCTTCATTGAAGCGACTAAACAACTTAAGGACTTCGTCTGCGTAGTCCTCTTCTCCCTGATAACCTTCCACCCTAACGGTTCCGTCACGAATGAATAAGGTGTATTCGATCTCACTTAACCTTGCCTTGAGATCCCTTGCCTGGGTGCAAAAGTCGGCAAACTCCAAACTTTTACTGATCGATCGGAGGCAGCCAGCAATGTCTACTAGTGCGGCGGACCTGAAATTTAAATCAGATAAGGTCATGCTGGCTTCCAGCAGCAGATCTATGTATTGCTGTGCAAGGTCCAAAAGGCGAAGTTCAACGTGTAGTCGATAACTTGACTTTTTTACGGAAACCGTGGCATCGGCTATAGCAGCTAGCTTTGCCGCAAAGGCCTCCAGGAGCGAATATGTGACGCTATCTCCCAGGTCAAGAAATACTGCCTGCCTGTAGGCTATTGTCTCGGTATCGTCGGGTAGTTCATGGAAGTATTTTTCCAACTCTGTGTTACTTTGTCCACAAAGTATCGACCCGATAATCCGGTCTAGATGAAGGTCCGCGATAGTTACCGCCGCAACTGCCCTTGAAGTGGCGGAGAACGGAAAAAGAATGCTCCTGAGTGTACCGTCTTTCGGCCCAGGCTGGACGCTTTCCTGAATCCCTTCCCTCCGAGAAGTCACTGAAATCGCCTCCCAAAGTAAAAGGAAAATTCAATCATCGCTTCGCCGGTGGCGCCCAGGCACCTCGATTCGATACTGGAGCAATTCGGACTATGGCTGAGAAAGGAATTTTCGATGAAGCCCAAAGCTCGCCTCCTTTTAGTTCGCGCCAACCAAAAGGAGCCATCAGCCTTGCGGCGCATATCGGCGAGCTCCATCGCCACCTGTAATCTTACCAGCCTGTCATCGGACTCCGATAATCCCCGTCGGTCACCATTCCAGTGCCTCCCTCATGAGTCATTCAGGGTGGGAAGCAGCAAACAACAGTTGACACTTTGCTATCCAGTATTTACTATACTTAACTGTAATGGCTAATACATACAGCATTGGCGAGTTTGCAAAACGGATTGGGCGTAGTCCAAGTACGGTACGGCGCTGGGAACAAGAGGGCAAGTTCACTCCCAAAAGACTCCCGAGT
>JAKBHQ010000136.1 GCA_021836665.1 Thermoplasmata archaeon | reverse complement strand
TCGCTCGAATTTACTTCAAAAAGTGCCGTACCCGTTGATATGCCGGTCAGCTCGGATAGGTTTCCTTGCTTTACAACTTGTCCACTGTCTACAATTGCCACTGCATCGCAAGTCTTTTCTATCTCATCCAGGAGGTGCGATGAGATGACTACCGTTCGCCCTTCATCGACAAAGCTCCTTATCAGGTGCCGAAACTCAAGAATTCCAGCCGGGTCTAGGCCATTCATCGGCTCGTCAAGGATCAAAAGCTCCGGGTCCGACAGAAGGCAACGGGCAATTCCGAGGCGCTGACGCATACCGAGGGAATAACCCCTGACCCGCTCATTTGAACGATCTCCCAATCCCACTCGCTCTAGCGAACTCGAGATCCTCCCGAAAGACTCCTTATCCCTGACCGACGCAAAGACTTCGAGGTTCTCCCTTCCGGTCAGATGGGGGTGGAAGCGTGGCTCTTCGATAATTGCACCGACCCTGGAAAGTGCGGCACTGCGATGGGCTGGGAGTCGATATCCCCTAAGCACCATTTCGCCGGAAGTTGGCTGGGTGAGTCCAAGTAGCATCCTGATAAGGGTCGTCTTTCCTGCTCCATTTGGTCCGAGATACCCAAAAGCGATGCCCCTTGGAATCGCAAGGCTAACTCTGTTAACTGCGATCCGCTCTCCAAACTTCTTGGTCAGGTTCCTGGTCGTGACGATATTACCGTCGTCGGATGAGTCCAACATCCCCGATGCGGCGTATGTCGATCCTTTTGTATCCATGGACCCAAACTATGACGAATCGCTTCTGGCACTTGTCCGCTAGAAGTGGTCAACTCGTCATCCAAAAGTATTAACTGCACAGATCTACTGGTTGACACACCTTCTTTTCGCCCCACGACCGCCCAGAGTACCTACGGCTATATCTCCTGGAAAATATCGGCTGGAACCACTTCTAGCGGAGACTCAAATTGAGCTTTGCGTGCCGAGAGGTCCAACAATTCATGAGCATTCTGGCTAGTGGCCAACGAAAAACAGCTCAAAGTTGACCCTAGCAAGGCCAACCTCGAGCTGTTTTTGTTCGCACCTTTAAGAAGCTAAACACCGCGCCGACTAGGCCAAGAGACTCCTAAGCATCCAGGCTGTCTTCTCGTGAGTTCGCATACGGGTAGTCAATAGATCAGCACTCGGAGCATCCCCGGCCGCCTCAACGATTCCCATCGCAGCCCTCGCCGTCCTTGCCACCGCTTCGTGTCCGCTGACCAAATTGTGAATCATCGTGGTCGCGTCGGGGTACTCCCCGTCCTCCTTGATCGAGGAAAGCTTCGCAAATTCCGAATAGGAGGCTGGGGCCCTATGGCCCAGGGACCTAATCCGCTCGGCGATCTCGTCGACCGCCAGCGCAAGTTCGTTGTACTGCGTTTCGAACATCAAATGCAAGGTGGAAAACATCGGTCCGACGACATTCCAGTGATAGTTATGTGTCTTGAGGTAGAGGGTGTAGCTATCAGCTAACACCTTTGAAAGCTCCTCTGAGATGCTTTTCCTATCCTTCTCATCAATACCGATCTCGATATATGCCACCTGGACTCCTTTATCGTTTTCTAGAATTACTCTAAATTTAGTATACATCTATTTTTAGATCTACTCTACCCATCTGGTATACTGGGTAGCAACAAGGAGAAAAATTGGAAAAGTCCAAGCCGCAATATGCATCCCAGATCAAATCGGCCGGAATCCGATCGACGATTATCCGCACTGCGGTGATGGCCGCCTTGGAGGACCACCCCCATTCGGATACCGAGACGGTAATGCAGGGTGTCAGGGAACACCTCGGTTCCGCTTCCCCTCAAGCCATTTACAATGCGCTCGCTTCGCTGGCGTCGAAAGGACTTATACGTAGGATCGAACCAGCCGGGAAGAACGCCCTCTATGAGCTTCGAGTCGGCGACAACCATCACCACATCGTATGTCGTAGCTGTGGCCTGGTGAGGGACATCCCATGCATCGTCGGGAGGGCCCCGTGTCTAAGCCCCAGTGAAACTGCCGGATATATCCTCGACGAGGCCGAGATCACTTTTTGGGGGACGTGTCAGGACTGTGCGGACAAAGCCAAGAATTCTGTCGATGACTTTTCTGCAGCAAATTCCTAGTCGTCAAGTTCCTAGTCGTCAAGTTCCTAGTCGTCAAGTTCCTGAATGGCTGGCCAGCCAAAGTCCCACTACTAGCGAAGCCCTTGATACAGGAAGACAGACCTAAGACCACAGACAGACCATAGACAGAGTTACAAAATATTTCTCATAGCCTTACGAGGGCCTCCTCAGAGCTATCTAACAATTTGCAATGAGTCAACTCTAAATTCACCGATTGGGCACCTGGCGTTTCATTCGCACGACAAGTATTGTGCCGTGACTGAAAATAACCAAACTGAAATAATCGGATCTCGTCGAGTAAAGCCCGGCGGCCCGATCACAACTCGCTCCAAATCCCTCTTTGTTGGTGCTACCTTGCTGGCAGCGGGCGGGATGTTAGCGGCTTGTGGATCTAGTACCACATCGAGTTCTCCAGCGTCAGCTTCTGCCCCACTGCCGACATTAGTGGTCTATTCGGCCCAAGGATATGATTCAGCAACCGTCACCGCATTCCATAAGGCGACGGGAATTCCAGTGTCGCTCGACGATGATTCGACGGGCCCACTACTTACAAAGATACAGGCCGAGGCCTCGAATCCAAAGTGGGGCCTACTTTGGGTAGACGGCGACGAGGCTTTTGCGTCCATGGACAGACAAGGAATGCTGCTGAAGGGCTGGGAACCTAATGTCAACTTCAACTCGCTAGGCAAGGCGCTCATACCTGCCGACAAAAGCTACATCCCCACCGGCCTCACCATGGCGGGGACCCTTGTCTACAACTCGTCAGTAGTCCAAAATCCTCCGAAGACTTGGTCCGACCTCCTCTCCTCAAACTGGAAAGGTCAGATCGGCATGAATGACCCCGCCGTGTCGGGTCCCACCTTCCCGTTCGTGGCGGGAATGATGAACTATCTGGGAGGGATCACCCAGGGAGAGGCCTACTATCAGGAACTCAAGGCCAACGGCCTTCAAGTCTTCCAGACCAACGGAGACACCCTTCACGCACTTGAAACGGGCCAGATCAAACTTGCGCTCATCCAGAGTTCGGCGGGTATCGGAGCCGGCATCAAGGTGTCAGGCATAAAGACGGTCTTCCTCGCACCTTCCACCCCGATACCAGGTGTAATAGGAATTGACAACAAGATGCCAACGGCGGTGATAGCCGAAGCCAAGAAATTCGTCCAGTTCGTACTGTCGCCAGCTGGCCAGAAAGCGATGCAATCTGGGGATCCAACCGGAGATTCGCTATATTGGCCCGTCCTCAGTGGAATAAATCCACTCCCCGCAGTTCCATCCATCTCTTCGATAAAGACTCAGGTCGTCAACCCATACAAGTGGGGGCCACAGGAAGGAACCATAAATACCTGGTTCACCAACAATATCGTTGGATAGCTAGATGACACCGACCGCCCTCGTCGAAAATCAAAGGGCGTCTACATCGATCCCAAGGCATCGGAGAGTACTCTCTGATGTCTTGGGATCCTGGACACCCAAGGTCCCTTCGATGCTCCTCTGGTTTATCATGAGTCTTTTACTGGTAATACCGGTACTTGCCTTCTTGGGACAGGCGATCATACCGGGACTTTTCGGGACCCCAAAGGGACTAACCGGTTTAGCATCCTTCAAGCACGCCCTGACGGGAACTACCCTTCGCGGTGTGCTCGATTCGTTGATCGTCTCGATATTCTCCGCACTTCTCGCCGCCGCTTGCGGCATCTTCCTCGCATTATTAACCAAGAGGACAAATGTGATCGCCAAAAAATGGTGGTCGATGATGACCTGGGTCCTCCTCCTCGTGCCCACTTACCTAATAACCGAAGGCTGGCAGCGACTATTTGAACCACACGGGGTCCTCTATAACATCGGCATAAATACTTCATCCTTCTATCACGTCTTCTTCGGTCCTGTAGGGGTCATCGTCGTGCTGAGCACCGCCGGTACGCCATTTGCCTACCTGGCCATCAGTTCAGGGTTACTCGGGCTCGGCTCCGAATTTGAAGATGCTGCACGGGTGCACGGAAGCGGGGCACTAGCAACCCTGAGGGCAGTCCTGCCGATAATTGCGCCAGCGATCATGTCGGCACTTGCAATTGTCTTCGCAGAGTCCATGAGCGATTTTGGTGTCGCATCTACCTTGGCAGCCCAGGCTAACTTCCCGGTGGCCACATACTCGCTCTTTAATGCGATCGATTCCTTCCCGTTAAATTTTGGAGTGGCTGCGGCGATAGGCTGGATACTGGTGGTGGCTGCGGGCATCCCGATTCTGGTCCAGTCAAAAGCACTTAGGGGACGAAGTTACGAAGTGCTTTCGGGCAGAACGAGGAACCCTAGGCTCAGCGTCCTCTCGAATAGAGGACAGCTATTAGCGGTTGCATCCCTGGCGTTGTTCTTCACTGTTGCACTTGGAGTTCCGGCGATCGGGGTAATTAGTGCTTCGTTGCTTTCCAACTTTGGATCGAACTTCAGCGTTCACAGCTTGACCCTCGCTAACTACCGAGACGTGCTCCACTCGCGACAGCTCTTTGCTCCGCTATCACTTTCCACCGCGCTATCCTTTCTGACCGCCACCTTGACCGTGGCCCTCGGCATTGCAGTGGCGCGGGCGATGACCAACCCACGGGCAAAGGCGGCAGCGAAGCTGATAGACCTGATCATGTTGGGATCCGTTGCACTTCCTGGAATTGTGCTGGCTGCTGGATACATCTTCTTCTACAACTTGCCAGCAATGTCTTCATTTGGAATCAATATCTACGGAACGACCAAGTTACTTGCACTCGGTTACTTAGCGGGGGCCCTTCCCTCGACGGCAAGACTTCTAGTCGGGCCGGTCTCACAAGTCCAGTCAAACCTCAAAGACGCAGCTAGGGTGCACGGCGCCAGTGGGCGAGTCAGTTGGCTAAAGACTCAGCTTCCCCTGCTCGCTCGTCCCGTGTTATGGGCTTGGTTGCTGACCTTTGCCAAAACCCTCCTCGAGCTACCCCTTTCCCAACTGCTATACGCCCCCAATTTCCCACCGATCTCGGTATCGATCAACAAGCTCACGGCGGGCTACGACTTTGGTGGAGGTACCGCTATGTCGGTCATCTCGCTGGCCCTCGCATTGGGAGTATTTCTCGTTGCTGCCGGGCTCTTTCGACTGCTAGCTCCATCGGGTTGGCAAAAGGTCGGAGAGGGTTTGACCGCCAAATAAAGACCTCACAACCTTTGCCCAAGACACCCGCTGACGCAAATCTGCCCCTTCCACCTTGAGAATCGGTTCAAAGCGACCATTATCACCACTCTTTGACCAGCAGGGCCCCGGTAAATTAGCTAGCCTCAAAGCAATGAAGATTCCCGGAATAGAACCACTTGGGACTCTGAAGGGGTATCAACCCTCGTGGCTATCGCGCGACCTCGTAGCGGCTATAGCGCTCATCTCAATCGCAATACCGGAGCAGATCGCCACTGCGAGGCTCGCAAACATGCCTGCGCTGTTAGGAATGTATGCCTTCATAGCTGGATCGGTCGCTATTTTGATCTTTGGGTCGACTCGGCAAATGTCCGTGGGCGCAGACTCGACGATAGCTCCCATCTTCGCCACTTCGGTCGCACTCGTCGCTACCGCCGGTAGTAGCAACTACCAACATCTCGTCACGATGATCGCCCTCTTGGCCGGGGGATTTGTCGTGATTGCCGGCCTAGTGAAACTTGGCTGGATAGCCGATTTGATGTCCACGCCTGTGGTCGACGGAATATTGGCCGGGATCGCCTTGGAGATCATCCTCGGACAGCTCCCGAATGCTTTGGGTATCCCCAAGGGTGGAGCGACCGTCCTCTCCAAATTAGACCACCTGATAAGCAATCTTGCTTCGGTCAACTTTTGGAGTCTCGGGATCGCCATTTCGGTCATTCTGATCGTTTATCTATCCGAAAAGATAGATCGCAGGATTCCCGGCGCTTTCATCGCCCTAGTGGCCACCATCGCATGTGTACCGCTTTTCCACTTACAGAACCATGGGGTCACAATCCTCGGGAAGGTGAGCGGTGGCCTCCCCTCCATTGGACTTCCGAGCATCAACTTCTCCAATTTCAAGATGTTGCTTGGAACTGCCCTAACCGTCGCTTACGTTACCGTGGTCCAAACTGCCGCCACCGCCAGACTCGTCGCCACGGAAACTGGCGATTCGGCGAACATCGACGCCGATCTAGTCGGAGTGGGAGCTGGGAGCCTAATCGCCGGACTCACCGGCGGATTTGCCGTGGACTCGAGTCCTCCAAGGACGGCACTAGTGGTTAAATCGGGCGGGAAGTCCCAATTGACAAGCGCCTTTGCCGCTCTGGTTATGCTCGGTATCGCCCTCTTGGCGACCCCGCTAATTACCGATCTTCCAAATGCCACCCTCGCTGCGATTCTCCTCGTGGTCGCGACAAGGCTTGTGAGGATCAAGGAGCTAAAGGCGGTAATCAACTACAACAAGGCGGAATTCGCCCTCGCTGCCGTAGCATTCTTGGCAATCGCAGCTCTCGGAATTGAAGAGGGAGTAATAGTCGCAATCCTAGTTTCGCTCGCCTACAGGATCCGACTCGCAGCGCGGCCACGATTAAGGGTCTTGGAGCGCGAGATCGGGGCCGATCATTGGGTGGAACCTTCCGACAAACCAACCGAGAGGGTCGATTCTCTGCTCGCCTACCTCGTAGAAGGACCGATGTGGTTCGGTAATATCCAGTTCATCAAACGGCATATCCTCGGAGAGATCAACAAGACCGCTCCAAAGTGCAAAGCCCTCGTGCTCGACGCAGCCGGGGTGGAGGACA